>JAGLOK010000110.1 GCA_023139005.1 Clostridiales bacterium
AGTCAATCGGCAATACTTTTACAAATTTTTTGATACTGTTATCCCAATCGCCAATTATCTTGTCTGCAACTGAGGAGCCTGTATACAATTTATGCTTTTTAATCATTTGATGAAGCTTGATCTGTTCTGATTTATCTTCTACTTTTTCAAGTGTTATCATCTCCATGTTACAATGCTTAGAAAAATCTCCTACTTTATCGTATACATATGCTACTCCGCCTGACATTCCTGCTGCAAAGTTATAACCTACTGGTCCTAATATTGCAACTGTTCCACCTGTCATGTATTCACAACCATGATCGCCTATACCTTCAACTACTGCAGTGACTCCGGAATTTCTTACACAGAATCTTTCTCCTGCCAATCCGCGAACGTATAATTCACCATCTGTTGCTCCATAACATGCTACATTTCCTATAATAGTATTTTCATGTGCTTCATATGTTGCATCATTCGGTGGGTAAATAATCACCTTACCTCCACACATACCTTTTGCAACATAGTCATTGGCATCACCCATTAATTCCATTGTTATTGCTTGCGGAATAAAAGCACCCAAGCTTTGACCTGCTGTTCCTTTTAGCTTGTATGTTATCGTGTCTTTTTCAATTCCATAATTACCATATCTCTTTGCAATCCATGTACCCATTCTTGTTCCTGTGGTACGATCTGTGTTTTGTGTATTCATTTTAACAACTACTTTTTCACCTGTATCAACCAATGCTTTAACAGATGCAAAATAATGCTCCCACTCAGTAGCTCCTGTACGAGGTGCCATATGCTTTGGTCCAATATTTTTTGAAAACTCTAACATTGAAGATAAGTTGACAGAAGCAGCATTACCTTTCAAATCCTCTTTCTGTACAAGCAAGTCAGAACGCCCAATCATCTCATCAAGTGACCTAAAGCCGAGTTCTGCCATGATTTCTCTAAGATGTTGTGCAATAAAAATCAAGCAATTTTCAACATATTCTGGTTTGCCACTAAAGAATTTACGAAGCTCTGGATTTTGCGTTGCTACTCCAACAGGACACGTATTAAGATTACATACACGCATCATTATGCACCCCAATGAAACTAATGGGAGGGTTGCAAAGCCATACTCTTCAGCACCCAGTAACGCTGCAATCGCAACATCACGCCCTGACATCATCTTACCATCAGTTTCAAGTAGTACTCTATCACGTAGTCCATTCATCTCAAGTGTATGATGCGTTTCTGCAACACCCAATTCCCAAGGTAGTCCCGCATGTTGTATGGATGTCCTAGGAGATGCGCCCGTGCCACCATCATGTCCTGATATCAAGATAACATCTGCTCTGCTTTTAGCAACTCCGGCTGCAATAGTTCCAACACCCGCTTCTGATACTAATTTAACATTAATTCGTGCAGAGGAATTTGCGTTTTTCAAATCGTATATTAATTGCGCCAAGTCTTCAATTGAATAAATATCGTGATGTGGTGGTGGAGATATCAACCCAACTCCCGGCGTTGAATTTCTTACCTTTGCAATCCATGGGTACACCTTGTGTCCCGGCAGATGTCCTCCCTCACCAGGTTTTGCCCCTTGTGCCATCTTTATCTGTATTTCTTTTGCACTAGCTAAATACTGTGCAGTAACTCCAAAACGACCGGATGCGACCTGCTTAATCGCTGATGATGCAATATCTCCATTTTCATCTTCGTTCAATCTGTCTGGGTCTTCACCGCCTTCTCCTGAATTAGACTTTCCTTTAAGCCTATTCATTGCAATAGCCATGCACTTATGTGCTTCCTCGCCGATTGAGCCATAACTCATTGCACCTGTTTTGAATCGTGTGACAATACGTTCAACCGGTTCAACTTCACTGAGTGGCACTTCATTGTTTTTGTTTGTTTTAAAATCTAGAAGTGCACGTAACGTACTTTTTTGTTCGTTTTCTAATTCCAATTTACTATAGTACTGTTTATATAATTCATAATCGCCTTTTCTAACAGCTTGTTGGAATATATGAATAGTTTCAGGATTGTACATATGGTATTCACCATCAGTTGTATACTGGAACTGTCCTCCGGATGCTAGTGGATCTTTTCTCTTTGAATCATAGGCTGTATTATGTCGTTTTGCTATTTCTTGTGCAATATGTGAAATCTCAAGTCCTTCTATTCGACTCACTGTGCCTGTGAAATATTTATCTATAACTCTTTGAGATATTCCCAATGCTTCAAATACCTGTGCACCTTGATATCCAGCAATTGTTGATATACCCATCTTAGACATGATTTTTACAATACCATTAACTACCGCTTTCATGTAATTATTAATTGCCTTGTCTTTAGGAATATTTCTTATAATACCTTCCTTCACTGAATCCTCAATCAAAGAAAATGCTAGATATGGATGTATAGCCGAGGCACCAAAACCGACCAGAGCT
>JAGLOK010000111.1 GCA_023139005.1 Clostridiales bacterium
TGGGGGCTGAGAAATTCATTGATATCAAGTGTCGCATGGGAGGGATTAGCCCCGATGCGGTGGTGTTGGTTGCGACCGTTCGTGCGCTCAAATATCATGGAGGAATTGCCAAGGAAAACCTCACAGAAGAAAATGTAGATGCGCTAAAAGCAGGGCTCACAAACCTAGGCAAGCACATCGAAAATATACAAAATCTTTTCAAGCTCAATGTGGTAGTTGCGATTAACAAATTTAGCTCAGATACGCAAAGTGAAATGGAAGAGATTAAGAAATATTGCACTACATATGATGTCGAAGCTGTGCTTGCAGACGGCTGGGATAAAGGTGGCGCCGGAATGTGTGATCTTGCAAAGCAAGTGATTAAGTTGTGTGATAATAATGAGCAGACAATGGAATTCATTTATGATACCGCAGATAGTATAAAAAAGAAGATGGAGATGCTTTCAAAGTACTATGGTGCAGGAAGTGTGGAATATACAGAACGCGCAGAAGAAGACATCAGGATGATACAAAGACTCGGGCTTGAAAAGCTCCCTATTTGTGTTGCGAAAACGCAGTATTCTCTATCTACCAGTGTAAAAAAATTGGGACGCCCAGAAGGCTTCAACATGAAAGTGCGAAGATTATTTGTATCCAGTGGTGCAGGATTTATCGTCATCGCAACAGGCTCAATACTGAGGATGCCGGGGTTGCCGAAGGTACCTTCAGCCAACAGTATTGATATCAATGAAGATGATGAAGTAGTTGGGCTATTCTAGTAGAGCACTCAAAATGGCACAAATACAATGCGATGTCCATCATCAAAACTCGATTACATATGTTTGGATATGCGCACTCGTTCGATAATAAGCCTCAGACCGCCTTGCGCGTATTTTGAGCACTCTTTGTGATTTAAGAGTAGAAGATATATGATGAGCACTTAAAATGGTACTGATATGATGTGATGTCTGTCGTCGAAATTCGTAATAATAGTTATAAATAACAAACTCTCTCTGCACATGACGTAGAGAGAGTTTATATATTATCAGCTAATATGTCTTATACTAAGAGAAGACTTAGATAATGGATATAGAATTTTATAGAACAGTTTAGGTAAACTACGTTGAGTTTCATAGATAAGAAGTAGTATAATATATTTGAGGTAAAATAATGAAACTTGCAAGCTATAAATATCAAAACAAACAGAACTGGGGCATAGTGGACACTATAAATCAGTTGGTTTATCCGAGTGCAGAAGTATTTGGAGAAGATTGTGCTGCAAGTTTGTTGGAGCACATAAAAGCCAATGGATGTGATGCATTTACATCTTTTGATTTGATGGAAGTTGAAGGAATTCCGTTTGTCGATGTGACACTACTATCGCCGATAGTAAATCCTTCGCGAAATGTTTTCTGTGTTGGGAAGAACTATATTGATCATATCAAGGAACTGGAACAGTTTGACACACAACAATTCAAGCTCAATGAAGAACGACCTATCTTCTTTACCAAATGTACAACATCAGTGATGGGTCCTTATGACAACATTCCACTACATGAAGGAATAACAGAAGCAGTCGATTATGAAGCAGAGCTTGCGATTATCATTGGAAAAGAAGGTATCAATATTAAAAGAGAAGATGCACTGGAGCATGTATTCGGATACACAGTACTCAATGACGTTACTGCGCGTGACTTGCAAAAAGCGCACAAGCAATGGTTTAAAGGAAAGAGCTTGGATGGGTTTTGCCCGATGGGGCCTTGGATCGTTACTCGAGATGAGATAAGGGATCCACAGAACTTGGACATTAGCACATATGTGAATGATGAAGTGCGTCAAAGCTCCAATACGCAGAATATGATATTTGACATCGCAACACTGATTGAGTGGTTATCCCAAGGTATCACACTCAAGCCCGGAGATATATTAGCTACAGGAACACCAAGTGGTGTGGGACTTGGAATGTATCCACCGCAGTTTCTAAAAAGCGGTGATGTAGTTCAGATTACTGTGCAAGATATCGGGACGATTAAAAACAGGGTTAAATAAACAAAGGATACTATGTGTAAAATCACTTCCATTACAAGACAAGTCAAGAACAAAAATCGTGTCTCCATTCATGTGGATGGTAGCTACTTTGGTGCGCTTGATGAAAAGACTTTCTTGAGTAGTGGATTAAAAACCGGAGATACACTGTCTGAAGATATTTGGGAGCGGTTGTTTGCACAAGCAGAGAATGAAGCTGCGTTTAATAAAGCACTAGGATACATTTCGCGCTTGATGCGAAGCAAAAAGCAGATGATAGAGTACCTCAACAAGAAAGGCTATGAGGCGCAATCCATTCAATATGCAATCGATAAACTGAAAGAGTACAAATACATTGACGATGAAAGTTATGCACGGATGATCTTGTCACATCAAGTGAATGTTAAGCATGCAGGGATGATGGCAGTGAAAAATGCTATGTATAAAAACGGAATAGATAAACAGACATCAGAAAAAGCGATCTTAGAGTATGACAATGAGAAACAACGAGAAAATGCTAAAATTTGCGCTGAGAAACTATTGAAAAAGTATCATAGGATACAAGACAGACGCGAAAAAAAGCACAAGATCTCACAAGCCATGATGCGTCGCGGATACAACTGGGATATGATTAATTCTGTGTTGCGGGGCGATGACGAAGAGAATTAAAAAATGATTTCAACAAAAAATCAATATACTTGAAAATCCCTAACTTCCTTCTGGAATACACAAGCAAAGCTTTATGATAGGTGAAGATAGATAGCATATCTTTGTCCGTTAGGTCTTGTTGTGCATAAATCATTTTGCTAATAACTTCCGCTACCTTTTGATACTTATACCCATATAGATTAAGCCATTCATCTACCATAATTGCATGTGCATTTAATGTGGTACCTGGTGGCTTGTCATACTTATAGTAAGAAAAGAGCTTCAGAATAGTCTTATAATAAAACACTACAATCTCATTGTTGTTTTTATATCTTTTCTTGACTGCAAACAAACTTAAACGTATTCTGCTGATTACAAGTAGTGCAGCAAACAGCAGTACAATCGTAGAAATCGTGATGATAATTGCCACAATTGGCATTGAAGTGGTTGGTTGCTCTATTGGAACATCTACTTCTTCAACAAACTCTTCATTAAAGAATTCTTCTTCAAATGGGATGGTCTCACCTGATGAGACTATTTGATTGTTGGTTCTTGTCTCCGGTTCAAAAGGTATCCAACCAAATCCTTCAATATAGACTTCAGCCCATGCATGTGCATTTTTTCCCGTGATCACCTGTGGTAGGTGGGGCTGCGCTTTAGGGTCAGTTCTAAAGCCTTCAACATATCGAGAGGGGATACCTGCACTGCGTGCCATAACAGCCATTGCAGAAGCAAAGTATGTGCAATAACCTCTTTTTGTTTCAAGAAAATGTTCCACAAAACCCATATCTTCAGGTGGAATATCCGGGGATAGAGTGTAGGTAAATCCATCTTCTAAGTACTCCATGATAGCAACTGCTTTCAGGTAGTCACTTTCTACATCTTCAGTAATCTTTAATACAGTTTCATGAACGCTTGCAGGAATGTTTTCCGCGACTTTAGTAAAATTTCTATCAATCAATTCTCTTTGATTAGAATAATCATCTGACAAATTACTTTGTACTTTTTTCACGTAGTTTTCAAAACTTGCTGCCTCATATAAAAGAAAATCCACTTTTATCTTGTAGCCAATTCCTGATTCAATATTACGAGACGAAAAAACTTCACCTATCGTGTTGAATGAGGGTATCATTGTCAGCATCTTGTCTGCTGAAACTTTCATCGTTCTAAAAGGTGTAAAAAGTGTTGAGGAACCATTTGATATCGGAGAGATGGATACATCAACTTTTCTAAAGAATAATGGATTTCTAGCATCTCCTTGCGGAAGATAAAGACTAAAAACTTGGTCTTTTACATTTTCATTTTTCAAATTGAACCTGTAACGATAACTATCAGAATCATCAATCCAACTATTTCCTGTATAGGTGTTTTTGATGTTTCCAATAAGCAAAACAGGTCTATCCGTTTGGACATACATAATTTCTTTGTCTGACAACTCAACAGGACCACCCAATCTGTTATTTAATGGTTGATAACCTACTGAACTTATATTGAATATTGTACGCTCTCTAGTGTTTCCTGTAAATTCTGATATGTAATCCCCAATAATATTAGTACGCAATGATAACCATTCCCATTTACTATCAAGTTTCTTGCCATTTGCTAGAGAAACAAGCATTATTACAAGTAAAGCAGCTACAGGAATCAGCCATGCTGAATTCAGGTTTCTTACAGTTTTAATATTTTCCCCCGGTTTAGGTTTGAGCCCATGGGCGAAGAATACTAATAAACAGCCAAATACTATGGATGTTTCATACAGTATAGATAATCCTCTTTGATCCCATTGCAATATAACCAGAGTGATGCATATTATTAAAGTCGCTGGGAAAAAGGAAAATGCTAACGTCGGTATATATATGATAAGCGAAATTATTAATATAGATAATATGCATAAAAGATTGGTATATTCAAGAGAAAGGGGAGCGTTGTCAAACAAGAATTGTTTTGATGCATTAAAAAAGTTCAGTACTTCACTTTGCACAGTTGCATCAAGCAGAAAAAACACTATGGGTAAAGCAACAAGGATTATAGAAAACACTACAATAGATAGCTTCTTATTTACAAAAATTAAGTAAAAGATGAGCACGAATAACAATGACCAAACAAAAGTTAATAAAACAACTGTTGTAACACCAATTGTTTTAAAAAACATCAGAGATAGACTTGCTACAAGCAATGCACATACGAGTATTGGCGCAATTTGTGAAAGTTTCTTTTTCATTGTGTACGCACCATAATTTTCTTACTTATATCATCAGAAGGTGTAATGTTTATAATATTTACACCAACCGAAAGCAGTTCTGAGATCATATTTCTCGTTTTATCATCAAGTGATGTTATATATTGTGTTACAAGAAGTATTGTTACATCAACTGCTGCTTCGCGAAGATAGATTAGGTTGTCAAAGCTGTTCGTGTCAATTGTATGGGTAATAATGAATATCGATACTACATGTGAGATTGATGAAAGTTCCTGCGAGAGTAAATCAAATAGCATAAAATCCGATGAAAACTTAATATTAGATAAAAATTCGTATATTGCAGGAAAATCCTTGGGATTGTTACCGGTAAGAATTGTTCTTTGAGCATCAATTGTTATAAGCTTTGTAGGTAAATGTGACTTAAGCAAGTGATTTGACACCGCTGTAGCGCATTCTATTATCATATCCTCAAGTGTAATTGCTTCTACACCTTCTAGGCTATGATTCGAACAATCTAGATAGATTATCGTATCAGGATCAAATGATAGTGAATAGTTCTTTACAAGCAACTCTTGTTTTGAAAAAGAGAGCTTCCAGTGTACTTTCTTTAGTATATCTCCTTGTATGTATTGCCTTATATCGCTCATTTCTGCGATATCATTTGTGGGCTTTCTGATGGGATTATGTGAACTGCTATTTTCTCTGAAAGGAAGAGGAATCCCAGACAATGGTACAATTCTTGGCTTAATCACCAATGACAATGTCTTAAAGGTAGATATTTTGTTAAAATCCAGAGTAATCTTTAAGAGTCCAAACATATCGTATAATATAACCTTTTTGATACCAACTTGATATTCGCCGCGATATTTGCAGTATATCTTTTCATTAATTGACACAACATCATTATCTAGCACACCAAATTTACTGTTGTTAGGAACAAGGGTTAGACTGCTATCGGGCAGGTCGTATACTAATTCAACAAGTGGTAGTGGCATGCGATATTCATTATGAAGCTGCATAGTTAGATCAACACTTTCTCCCTTAACGCCATGAATAGGTGTAAGATTTTGGAGATAATAATAGTGTGTATAAATGATAGCTAATGATACAACTGATATTAATATAACAATAAACAAAGAAAAGAGGATTAGGTAATAAATACTATTGCCTGTAATAAGTCCGATAAGCAAAGCTAAAAAAGCAAATATTAGAAATGGTATCAGCCTTTTTTTCATTTTATATAACCGGTACTCGTACTGCGTTGATGATATTGCTGAGGATTCTGTTTGCATTCATATCATGCAACTTTGCTTCAGGCTTCACTATTATCCTGTGTGCAAGCACAGGAAGCACCATTTCTTGCACATCATCCGGGATGACAAAGTCGCGTCCTGCAAGGTAGGCCTTGGCTTTGGATGCTTGCATGAGGCTTAGTGACCCTCTGGGACTGACGCCCAAACGTAATTGATCTTCATTTCTTGTGCGTAGACTGATGGATGTAATGTACTCATATATTTTCCCTGAGCAATTGACCTCCGATACTTCTTTTTGAGCTTGAAGGATGTGTTGCGCACTTGTAACACTCGAGAGTGTTTCTCGTGGATCGCTCTTTGAAAAACGATGAAGAATATCCATTTCCTGCTTAGCTGTTGGATAGCCCAGTGATATGCGCATGAAGAATCGATCCAACTGCGCTTCGGGCAATGGATAAGTGCCGATATATTCTATGGGATTTTGCGTTGCAAGTACCATAAAGGGCTGTGGGGTCGGATAGCTTTTACCATCGACGGTGACTTGATTTTCTTGCATGGCTTCAAGCAACGCTGACTGTGTCTTAGGTGGTGTTCTGTTGATTTCATCTGCGAGTATGATTTGAGACATCACAGCACCCTGTTGAAACTCCGATTCTCCGGTTTTCATATTGATCATGGTATATCCTGTGATATCCGATGGTAGTACATCAGGCGTGAACTGTATACGATTGAATGTGCAATCCAGAGACTTTGCAAGCGACCATACCATGGTTGTCTTACCCACTCCTGGGACATCTTCGATGAGTACATGACCATTGCAAAAAAGCGCAATGATGAGTTGATCAATTGCCTTGTCTTTGCCCACCATGACATGGGAGATGTTCTTTTTGATTAGTTCAATTATATTTCTCATAAAATACCTCGCATATTTAATGATAAAGTAAGCTCGTTGAATGCGCAATCCATATAATACCATATATAGTAACATTATCGTGTGATTTGATAAGGATAATGCTGTAAAGAGCCAAGGAGTATATGTTCTGGTGGTGTTATGTTTTTTTGTTGCGGAGTTCAGATTGACAAGAACTTATAAATATAGTACACTTCAAAACAGAAAAGTAAACTAACAGTATACTTTACCGGAAAGGAATTATTTTGAATCGCGATGAAAAACATAATCTTATTAATAATAGAATCTTAGAGAGTATTCTAGAGCAAATTAAGGATAAGTCATTTGAAAAAATAACTGCTGATGAGATAGCTGAAAGCGCAGATATCAGTAAACGCACTTTATATAAGTATTTTCTAAGTAAAGACGAAATGTATTTAGGTTTGGTAGAGTATTGTTTCTCGGAGTTGAATCGTTTAATAGAAGAATCATTAAACATGAAGAAGACAGATTCCGCTATTATAAAAATCATGAGCGTTGGCAGAATTTATCTTGATTTCATAATGGATAATTCAGGCAAAGGAAGAATCATTGAGGAATACAACCAACAAGGATATGAAAAAGATTACTCAGAAAACATAAAAAGAATAGGGGAAACAGCCAACAAATATGAAATATCAAAACTAGTCAAGGAATATTTCATTAGTAAAAATGTAAGTACAGATATTGATATAAGCACTATTTCGATATTCTTATGGGCAAATATAAAGGGATTGGCAAATTTGCTATCATCAAAAAAAGGTTTTCTAGAAAGATACTATAAACATGACAGTAACTATCTGATAGAACAAAACATGTTACTAATTGAAAAATATTTAGAGGAGCAAGGAGTGCAAAATGATAATTAAAATACTAATTATAGTAGCAATAATTACAATTGTAATCATGGCTATAATCACAATAATCGATGGAACATTTTCAAAAAAAACATATGCTTCAGTATGGGAGAAAGAGTATAGTGATAGCTTAGACAATGATATGCAAAGAATTATTGCATGTGCACTTAAAGCTTCCAGTGGGTATAATATGCAGCCTTGGAAAGTAAAGATACTAGACGACAATACAGTTGAACTGCATGCTGATATGGATAAGACTTTAGATGTCGTAGATAGTGGACATGAAATATTGCTAATTAGCCAAGGGACTTTTATTAAGGAGTTTGAGATAGGCGCACAAACTTATGGATATACATCAGAAGTTACTACCTATGATATAGACTTAAGTGTGCAATCCCCATTGGTTGCAACCATTGTAATCGTTAAAAATGAAGTGGAAGCAATGCGTGATGCAACCTCGAGCGCTACTCTAAATGGAAATAGTGAAGATAATAAAGTAAATCTCAAAGAAACATTAGATGCACATTTTACTCCAATTAATGAACTAGACTATCTTCTGATAGACAATGAAAATGGTATTGATGAACTAAAAGAATTGTTGCTGCAAGGAACAATTGTTGAATCAAACAATGAAATGGCAACAAGAGAAATCATTGATATATTTAGATTCAATAAAAAAGATAAAAATAAATACAGATACGGTCTGACACTTTCAATGAATGATTTCATATCGGCCTTTGTAGGTACGATACTCAAAGCAACATCGGATAATTGGGAAAGCTTTGGGAAAAGTAGTATTACACAATTTGAAAGCAGATTGGAAAAGGAAATCGCTTATATAGTAATCACATGTGACAATCCCAATGATAATACTTATTTACAAACAGGATATATGCTACAGCAATTGGGACATAATCTAAATGGATATCAGATTCGTCCTGCTGTACAGATTTTGCAGGATTTAGAGGGTATGGAAGAATTACGTGCAAAATTTTATGAAGATTTCACAGACAACAAACAAGCGCTCATTATAATAGGTGTTAAAAATTCGTCTGATAAAGCTTCACCTGCAACCCCCAGACATTTGGTAGAAGATATAATCATTGAGTAGAATACATGAATATATAATAGTAGTCAATAAGCAGTATATTTCGACCATCATATAAAGAGAAAACAGTAAAAGGTTGTATCTTCTATTAATTGAATCTATAATAATATTAGTATGTATAAAACAAACAAAAACAATGTAAGAAATACCGTTTTGAAGATGCTTGTGG
>JAGLOK010000112.1 GCA_023139005.1 Clostridiales bacterium
GTTTCTGCCTATTATGTGACAAAGTTTGTTGCAAAAAAGGGAAAGAAGTTAACAAAATCAAAGCACATTAATGTAATTGATCAGATATATTTGGCAGTCGATAAACAGATTGCCCTAATTAACGTTGGCGGAAAAACCATATTAGTTGGTATCACCAATCAAGCAATCAATTGCATCACAGAATTCGAGGAAGACAAGCAAATACACGAACAACAGCAAGAGGAAATAACGCAAAAAGTTGCAAAAGATTGGCCAACGAAAATTGTCAATCTCTTTAAGAAAGTCATGAATTCTCAAAAAGAGCTAAAAAAAGCTAGAGCGAGCAACACTTCTGGCTTACCAAAACTGAGCTTCATAAAAGCAAAAGCTGCAAGAGAAGAAGACAGATTTGATGAGATGATGCGGGCGATAGAAAAACGAAAAGAGCAACATGCAAACATCTCAAAAAGAGGAGCAAGACAATGAGGAAGAAGCTCCTTGTATTGTTCACAATAATATTTGTTGTCATCATTTTTTCCGGATGTAGCTTAATTGATGAAACCGATGGCACCAGCTCTGACTCAGGACCACTGGGTGGATTGCTAGGAGATCGCTCGGAATCGCTTGATATCATAATGCTTTTGACAGTTCTTACGATACTTCCGTCCATACTCATCATGATGACGGGATTTACTCGGATAATAATCGTACTGTCACTGATACGAAATGGACTGGGACTGCAACAAATGCCACCCAATCAAGTATTGGTTGGCCTTGCGTTATTTATAACTTTCTTTGTTATGTCGCCGGTGATTGAGGAAGTGAAGATCAATGCTTACGAACCGTATATACAAGAAGTCATCACACAAGAAGAGGCACTAGATGCTGCGATGGTACCTATTCGTGAATTTATGCTTCGGCAGACTTATAAAAAGGATTTAGACTACTTTATTTCTGTTTCATCAGCTGAGATTGATATTGAATCTGTTGAAGAAATATCCAATACTGCGCTATTTCCAGCATTCATTACCAGCGAAATCAAGAGAGGATTTCAGATCGGATTCTTCTTATATATTCCATTCATCGTAATGGATATGATCGTTGCAAGCACACTCATGTCCATGGGAATGATGATGCTACCTCCGATTGTTATATCATTGCCGTTCAAATTATTGCTATTCGTAATGGTCGATGGATGGATGCTTACTGTACAGACATTGATTGCAAGCTTTACATAGCGACTTAAGGCGCGGTATCAAAAAGAAAGGAGAAATTTTTTGGAACAAACAGAGATAATAAAAATTATGCAAGATGCTATCTATACTATATTGATAGTGGCAGCACCAATGTTGATTGCAGGAATGGTTGTGGGCGTTATCATATCCATATTTCAAGCAACAACACAGATTAACGAGCAGACATTGTCGTTTGTGCCAAAGATTATTGCTATTCTTTTGACCCTTGTTTTATTCGGAGGGTTTATGCTGACAAATCTATCTGATTTTACGCATAGAATGTTTGGCATGATTGAGACGATTATGAAATAGGGGGAGTATGGAACAAATTGTTCAGAAAATTAGCCTAGATTTAGATAGCTTTATTCTGATGTTCCTAAGAACGTCTGCGTTGATTGTTTCATCTCCTTTGTTTGGAAGGAAGAATCTGCCGAATGTATTGAAAATCACATTTTGCATTCTGTTGACGTATATTGTATTTACATCATACTCAAGCATTGCGACCATTGAGTATAACAATATTCTCGAATATGCACTGTTGTGCATTAAAGAGTTATTGTATGGTGTGGTGCTGGGATATGTAACAACAGTATTCTTCTCGCTGACACAGACAGCAGGGCATGTAATTGATATGATGATGGGCTTTGGTATGGTGAATGTATTTGATGTACAGAGTCGTATCAAGGTGCCGATGACAGGTAATTTTCTATATATCATATTGATTATTACTTTCTTTGTGTCAAATGCACACTTGCAGTTGATATTCATACTCAATGCGACCTTTTCGCAAGTGCCAGTAGGTGCTGTAATGCTGAGTCCGCGCCTTGGATATGCTGCACTTGAAGTGTTTGTTCTTGCATTTGCAATCGCGCTCAATGTCGCTGTACCGTTGATTGCATCTGGATTGTTGGGTGAAGTGGTCATGGGTATTATCGTGCGCATGGTGCCGCAGATTAATATATTTGTTTTGGGATTACCATTGAAGGTAATATTAGGATTCTTAATGTTGTTTTTGGTACTTCCTGTATATGTATCATTCACAGAAGTGATATTCAGTGAGATGTTTAATTCAATTGATGCGATGTTCAAGACTTTAGGTAGTGCATAATGAGTCCACAACAGACTGGAGAGAAAACCGAAAAAGCGACGCCGAAAAAAAAGCGAGATGCCAGAGAAAAGGGTCAGATATTTAAGAGTTCAGAATTGATCTCCTCAATGTCGTTGATTGTCATGTTGGCAACGTTTTCGATATTTGGAACCGGTATCATTAATAACTTGATGGATTTGTTGAGAAGCATGTTTTCTATCAACAACATACCGAGTTCAATTACGAGGTTATCTGTAGGAACGGCATTCATTGATGCACTGAGGTACTTTTTCATAATCATGGCACCAATATTGATTGCGGCGTTCGTGAGTGCATTGGTATTTAATCTTCTACAAGTTGGCTTCTTGTTTTCTCCTAAAGCAATGGCGCCAAAGCTTGAAAAGATTAGTATGGCAGCAGGATTTAAGCGGCTCTTTTCGGTTAGAACGATAGTAGAGCTGGTTAAGTCAATACTAAAGATTTCAATTATTTGCATTGTCGCTTATAATGAATATCAAACTCAAATCGTCAAGATGCCAATGCTGATGAATGAAAACTTTCTATTGTCAGCACAGCACTTTGTGAAGATAATACTGACAGTTGCATTCAAGATTGCTATTGCACTTGCCATATTTACACCACTTGACTTTCTGTATCAGTGGTGGAAGCATGCAAAAGACTTGAAGATGACAAAACAAGAGATTAAGGATGAATATAAACTCTCTGAAGGTGACCCGCAAATCAAAGGGAAGATTAAACAGAAACAGCGGGAAATGAGCAATATGAGAATGATGCAAGCGGTAGAGGATGCTGATGTAATCATTACCAATCCAACGCATTATGCGATTGGGCTCAAATATAAAGAAGAAGATAATGATGCGCCTATCGTTATTGCAAAGGGTAAAGACTACTTGGCGCAAAAGATTAAAGCAAAGGCAAAAGAACTAGAGATAGAAATGGTTGAAAACAGACCATTGGCACAGTCTTTGTATATATACTGTGATGTTGGCGATGAAGTTCCTGAAGATCTATATCAAGCTGTTGCTGAAATATTGGCATATGTATACAAACTGAAGCAGAATTGGAGAGGGGGAAGATGATTGAAGACGAATGATATTGTAGTATCCGTAATGGTACTAGCGATTATAATGATAATTATAATTCCAATAGATCCAATAATTCTTGATATACTTTTGATTGTCAATATATCCTTATCATTGTTGATATTACTTACCAACCTCTATATCAAAAGAGCATTGGAGTTTTCAACATTTCCAACGATGCTCTTGTTCCTTACGTTATTTCGATTGTCCTTAAACATAGCTTCAACCAAACTTATATTAGGTAATAATGGTGAAGCAGGTAGTGTAATCAAGACATTTGGTAACTTTGTGGTGGGTAACAATTTGGTTGTTGGATTTGTTATATTCATCATTATTATCCTCATTCAATTTATAATCATCACCAAGGGTGCAGAAAGGGTTGCTGAAGTGGCGGCTCGATTTACACTGGATGCAATGCCCGGAAAGCAAATGGCTATAGATGCAGACTTAAACTCCGGAATAATTGACGAAAGTGATGCTCAACTTAGACGAGAGGAAATACAAAGAGAGGCGAACTTCTATGGCGCGATGGATGGTGCGTCCAAGTTTGTTAAGGGCGATGCAATCGTTGGTATCATCATTACCATTGTCAATGTAATCGGTGGACTTATGGTGGGTATCATGGGAATCAATGGTGGTTCCGGAATGGCAATGGAAAAAGTACTGCAAGTATATATTTTAGCAGTAGTTGGAGACGGATTGGTCAGCCAAATCCCTGCATTGATTGTATCAACTGCAACAGGTGTTATCGTTACACGCTCTGCAAGTGCAAACAGCTTTGGACAGGATGTGTCTAATCAACTATTTGCACGACCATCAATACTATTTGTGTTGGGTGCGTTATTATTCTTGCTAAGCTTTATACCTGGGCTTCCAAAGGTACCGTTAATTGCAATGGCAATCGGGTTACCCTTGGTAGCATACTTCACACTAAATAAACGCAAGAAAAAAGACGAGATAGATGAACAGGATAATGCAGAGCTGGAGGCGCAAGAAAAAAGAAAACCCGAAAGCGTTACATCGCTACTACACGTGGATACTATAGAAATGGAATTCGGCTATGGAATCATCTCCATGGTAGACACTTCCCAAGGTGGGGACTTGTTGGACCGCGTGGTAATGATACGAAGACAATGCGCGCTAGACCTTGGTATAATTGTGCCTGTAGTGCGTTTGCGTGATAATATTCAGCTTCAAAACAACCAATACTCAATTAAGATTAAGGGGCTTGAAGTTGCAAGTGGTGAAATAATGATTGATCACTTCTTAGCACTAAAACCTGCAGATGTAGATGCAACGATTATAGGCATAGAAACAGTGGATCCTACGTTTGGACTACCTGCTGTATGGATTACCGAAAGTGATAGGGAAAGCGCAGAACTCAAAGGCTATACAACCATTGATGCACCGTCTGTAATATCTACCCATTTGATTGAAGTCATCAAGCGTCATGCACATGAACTATTGGGTAGACAGCAAGTCAAAGTGCTCATCGACAACTTGAAAGTACATCAACCGGCATTGGTTGATGAAGTGACACCAAAGTTATTTACAATTGGAGAGATTCAAAAAGTATTGGCAAACTTGCTTAGAGAAAGTATATCTATTCGCGACATCGGAACGATACTTGAAATACTCGGAGACTACGGTACAGTCATTCGTGATGCGGATACACTCACTGAATACGTACGGCAGAGCTTGAAAAGAACCATTACCCATCGATTCATACCTGAAGGTAAAGCACGTGTAATCACGCTAGACCCTGTCTTGGAGCAGACTATTTCAAACAACATTCGTCAAGGCGAACAAGGGTCCTATGCTGTGCTTGAACCAACGGATATTCAAAAGATATTATCCAGTTTGAAAAAGGCAGTGGAGCACTTTTTGAGCCTAGGGGTTACGCCCATCGTCTTAACATCACCACAAATACGTAAGGACTTTAAAAAATTGACTGTACAATTAGATCCAGATATAACTGTTCTATCATATAATGAAATAGAACAAGATGTGGAAATATTTTCAGATAGGGTGGTAAATATATAGCTATGTTTGTAAAGAGATATATCGCAAAAAACATGCCGGAAGCAATGGCAAAAATAAGAAATGAACTGGGTACGGATGCAGTGATATTGAGTAGCCGCTATATCAGACCCAAAGGTATTACTAACATATTGAAAAAGAAATTGTTAGAGGTTGTTGTAGCGCATGATAACAAAGTACCCGACAAACAAAAAAAGATTAAAGAGGAAATTACCACACAATTTGAACCGCTTAAGGTTGCTCCGGATCCAAGTAAGATTGATAAGCTCAATGATAAACTAGAAGTACTTGAAGGTGTTGTAAAAGATTTCTCAGATAAGCTCAGACACAATGGGAGTCAAAACCAAGTTCAGTACAGCCTAGATGTTAATAATATATATGAAAAGATGATTGACCAGGATGTCACAAACAACCTTGCAAATGCTATTGCGGGAGATGTTGAGCAAGTCGTATCAAAGATGCAGATTGAACCTATGAAAGTTGCACAACAACTGATTGTTGAAAAACTTGGAGAGGGAGTTCCTGTTAAACTAAAGAAGTTTAAACAGAATATTGTTGTTTTTGTTGGTCCAACCGGTGCTGGAAAGACCACGACATTAGTGAAGCTAGCAGGACACTTTGTCGGAGAAGATGATTTGAAGGTGGGCATTATTAATACTGATACATTCAGAGTGGCAGCACAAGAGCAATTGCAAATCTATTCTGATATCATGAATATCCCACTAAACAAAGCATATACAAAACAAGAACTTAATGATGCATTGAAGCAACAGGAAGATCGCGACTTGATATTGATAGATACTGCAGGCAAATCTGTTGCTGATGTGCAATATATTACGGATATGAAAAATATCATGGAAACATGTAAAATCGACCAAGTATTTATTGTTATGTCTGTAACTACAGCATACAAAGCGTGTAAAGAAATAATTGATCACCTATCATTTGTAGGGGATTATAAAATCATCATTACCAAACTCGATGAAGTCACCTCCTGGGGGAACGTCTTGAATTTCGTGGACTATGCTAAAAAACCAATATCATACCTAACTATTGGACAGAATATACCGGATGATATTGAGCAACTTGATGCATCAAAAATCGCAGCGAACATATTGAAACAGGGTGAATCTGTATGAGTGATCAAATTAAGGGTCTGCGAGAAATGATGAACAAGAACAAGAAAACTAAAGTGATTACAGTAACCAGCGGTAAGGGTGGCGTAGGAAAGACAAGTGTTGCACTGAACATGGCTATTGAATTGAGCAGAAGAGGAAGGCGTGTGTTGCTTATAGATGCAGATTTTGGTTTTTCGAATATTGATGTTATGCTTGGTGTATCAACAAAGTACAACTTGATGCATGTGCTCAGTGGAAAAAAGGAAGTCTGCGACATTATTGAAAATGGGGTATATGGGGTTCAGTACATATCGGGTGGATCGGGAATATATGATCTTGTAAAAACGGATACTTTTCAAATCAATCGATTACTCAATGGCTTCAGAACATTGGATGAGATTGCAGACATTATAATATTTGATACCAGTTCAGGTGTCTCTGAAAATATACTGCGAATGATTCATGCAAGTAATGAAACAATATTGGTTACAACGCCCGAGCCGACATCGATAACTGATGCATATTCATTGACAAAGATTGCATGTGAACAAAAAGGTAAACCGGTAATCAAACTTGTAATGAACAAGGCATCAAGCAAGAAAGAAGCGGACGCTGCAATGGATGGTTTTTTGAAGATTGCAGAAAAATATATTGATATTGAGATTGAAAAACTGGGCTATATTCTGCGAGATGATAATATGGCAAAAGCTGTGAAGATGCAACAACCGTTATTGGTAAGCTTCCCGAAAAGCAATGCTGCCATAAATATCGGACAAATTGTAGATCAATACCTCAATGTTGCACACGATGAAAAACAAAGCCTTGGGATTACTGGTTTCTTAAATAGATTTACCAGCAATAATGAGTTTAAACTTGAGAAAATAGGGGGTAACAATGAACTTGAGTCAAGTAGTGAACTTGGGTGAAATGCTCAAGATCGAAATGGATGAGATAGTTGCAAAAACAAAGCTACAAGATATAATAGATGATGATAGCTTTATTGCCTTTCAACCGACAATCCATGGTATACCATTGCGAGCAAAGGATTCAGAACCGATGCGATTTTCCTTCTGCCGCGACAATGGAATATTTGTCTTTGATGCGATAATGGAGAAATCTTTTACTATGGAGGAACTTCAAGTATGTAAGTTTAGGGTTGTTTCAAAGGTCACAAAACACCAAAGGCGTAATTCGTATCGTTTGCCTATAACACTTGATACAACATTGAAGCTCATCGAGCCGGAGGTTGAAGCTGTCAAGGATGAGGCATCATTCAAAGTGAAAACAAGCAACATTTCAGACTCCGGGATGCTATTTACAAGCTTTGACTATTTCCCTAGTAAGATGTTAGTCAACGCATTCGTAATGCTTGAAGAAAAGAGGTCGTTGTCCTTAAGTGCAAAGGTAGTTCGATGCTATCAACCGTCAAACAAGACCAAAAAATACAACGTCAGTCTGCAATTTGTAAATCTATCAACCAAGGATCAAGCATTGCTCAGCCGATTCATACTGAGAATGCAAATTAGAAAACATAAAGTGATTCGACCATAAAAAAATCAGAGACAAGTAGAAGGTAGAAATTATGGTGAATATAAACAATGATATGGATAAGCTATGGCATGAGTTCTTCAAAAACAAGACAGTTGAACTGAAAAACGAGATTGTCTTAGCCTATGTATTTCTGGTGAAAAAAATCGTTTTTAGAATGATGCCAACTTATGAGGGGCACAGCAACTTTGATGATATGCTCAGTAATGGAATTATTGGCTTAATGGATGCTGTGGATAAGTATGACCTGAAAAGAAATGTCAAATTCGAGCACTATGCTACTATGCGAATACGTGGAGAAATAATCGACCAAATTCGCAAACAGGACTGGGCTCCATCAAGCTTAAGAAGAAAAATCAAAGCAATCAGCAATGCATATAGTGAACTAGAGAATACATACTTTAGAACACCAACCGAGTTGGAGGTTGCACACTTTCTAGGAATTGAAGAAGAAGACTTGAAAAAGACAATTCATAAATCCCACATGTTCAATGTAGTGCACTTTGAAGAACTGCTCAGCAGCTCTACTTTTAGTATCAGCAACGTTACAGATAAGGGTACTACCGTAGAACAACAGGTTGAAAAGGGAGAAATGAAGACCATCCTGGGAAATATGATTGATAATTTGGAAAAGAAAGAGAAAATAGTGATCACATTGTATTACTATGAGGAAATGACATTAAGAGAAATTGCAGAAGTCTTAGGAGTTACAGAATCTAGGGTGTCACAAATACATTCTAAAGTAATACTAAAGCTGAGGACAAAGATGAAGTCGGTTGGATAATCAATTGAATCATTGACGTGAAATAAACAAGACGACAAAAGCTAAAGATAAAAAAATTATGTGAGGTATATGATGAACTTAACGCATTACGCATTTGCTTTCTTTGTATTTATATTGGTTTGTATATTGGTCATACTAATAAAAAGAATGGGGAATACAAATAAAAAAGCGGAAAAAGCATATGGTGAACAAGAGAAAAGATTATTTAAGTTATATCAAAATCTTGAAGATATGATATCAGGCACTGAAGAATATATCGAAGAATTCCGAAGTGAAATCATTGAAGACCGTAAAAACATCGCTATGATGCTCAAAAAAATAGATACAATCAGCCAAGATATGTACAATGTCTCAAAACCCGATTCTGCAAAGGTGAATACTACTACCAAAAGCACAAAAAGCAAGAAGCCAAAAGACACAAAAGAGGATGAAAAGCCTGAAATAATATTGAGCAAAAACCAACGCGTTAAGCTCCTTAAAGAACAAGGGGCAGATATTGCGCAGATATCAAAAGAATTGGGAATTTCTCAAGGAGAAGTTGCCCTAATTATTGGACTAAATAGATAGTAAAATAATAACTAAAGAATGAAATACTTTATAACGATATATATAGTGAGGTATGAAACAGTAATAAAGTTCATACCATAGGAGGAACACAAATGCTCCGATGCTTATATATGGCAGGTACAAGCATGTTGGTCCAAAGAAAGAAGTTGGATGTCTTAACAAACAACATCACCAACATCGAAACAATAGGATATAAAAGGGATCAATTACTTTCTCGGTCCTTTAAAGATATGCTGATACAGAATATCGATGACCCCTCTGTACTAAATATTTCAAGGGGTATAGGACCACTCAATACGGGCATACATATTGATGAAGTGGTTACAGGATTTGAACAAGGAAATCTTGAAGAGACAGGACGATTGACAGACCTTGCTATTGAAGGACTTGCTTTCTTCACTGTATCTACACCAGATGGTGAAAGATATACACGCGATGGAAGCTTTGGAGTAGACAGAGAAGGATTCTTGGCAAACAGTGATGGGCATTACCTACAAGGCACAAGTGGAAGAATACATGTCGGTACAGGAAAGTTCTCTGTGGATAGTCAAGGAAACGTGATTGTCGGTGGCGTTACTGTAAATACATTAAGACTCGCAGCGTTTGAAGACTTAACAGGATTGAGAAAAGAAGGCAACAACCTTTTTGTAAACTATACCAACCAAGGTATAGCAATAGACAGTACTAGTACTGTTAAACAAGGATTCTTGGAAATGTCGAATGTGGACATTACAAGACAGACCATTGAGATGATGGAAGTATCACGGATATATGAGTTGAATCAGAGCATGATTAAAATGATTGATGAATCTCTTGCAAAAACCGTTAACGAAGTAGGAAGGGTATAGGTGATAGTATGATGCAATCAATATATTCTGCGAAGATGGGGCTCATCGCACAACAGCAAAGAACAGATACCATTGCAAACAATATTGCAAACATCTCTACAACAGGATTTAAAAGTAGTAGAGTTTCATTCAAGGATGCACTGTATGCTACGATGAAAAGCCCAGTAGAAGGGGCAGAAAGCAAAAATCTGCAACGGGGTCATGGCGTATTGCTATCTGCAACATCACGATCATTCGCTCAAGGGTTTCCTGTAGAGACAGGGGTACCGTTGGACATGCGCATAGAAGGCGATGGATTCTTCGTATTGTCAGGCGACAATGACGGACTAAACTATACACGTAATGGAAGCTTTGCAGTTTCTGTTGAAGGTGATACACAGTATCTTGTGAATGCACAAGGGTACTATGTGATGGATACAGCCTTAAATAAGATTGAACTTCCAAACGATATTGAAGACATCTCAGTCAATGTCGCAGGAGAAATATATGTTAACGATATAAGTGTTGCAACATTGAATATTGCAGCATTTACAAACAATGCAGGACTGGAAGCAACGAAAAACAGCTTCTTTGTTGAAACTGAAGCTTCAGGAGAGCCGATAGCTGCTGAATCAGCAACTGTCTATCAAGGATCACTCGAAGGCTCAAATGTTGATATTGCATTGGAGATGACAAAACTAATTAGAGCGCAAAGAGCTTTCACCCTAGTGAGCAAGGCATTGACTACATCTGATGAAATGTCTGCACTTGCAAATAGGATGAGAGGTTAAAATATTTTAGGTAGGTACAAAAAGTGGGAACAATAAGAAGATGCAGAAAATGTGGCACAGTGTTTGACTCATATGGATATGATCTCTGTACTGACTGCGCAGAAGAACTCGACAAAACATTTAACTTGGTTCAAGACTATATCTATGATCATGAAGATGCAAATGTTGTAGAGATATCAAAAGCATTGGACATCGACGGAAAGATCATACTAGACTTCTTGAAAGAAGGCAACTTGGCATTAAGTGAAAACAATAGAATGCTAAACTGTGAAAAATGTGGTAAAGCAATACAATCAGGAAAATATTGTGAAGAGTGCAGTAGCAATTTGGAAAACATATTCAATAGTGCAATATCTGCAAAGGAAGAAACACAAGAAGAAAAGAAAAAAGTTAGAATGCATGTAAGATTTGACAAATAAGGTTAGGTGAAAAAAATGAAAATTAATAGAATTCCCTCAAGTAAATTAATTAATCAATATATTCACGTTCGTGAAAAAACACAAGAAGCACTAAAAAAGGACCAAGGTTCTGACAAAGTGGAACTGACAAAAGACTCAAAAACATTTTCAGCGGCATTATCCAAGGTAAAAAAATCGATGACTACACGGGCACCCAGTGAAATGAAAAGAATTGATGAAGTAAGCAAAATGGTGAAAAATGACACATACTCTGTAAAAGGTGAGGATGTAGCAAACATACTATTGGGTGACTAAATCTACCAACTTTCTTAAGTTAGGGGATATACCATGGACATACTATACAACGAGTTTTTGGATATACTGAATGCAGAAAAAG
Organism: Clostridiales bacterium; assembly: GCA_023139005.1. Lineage (GTDB taxonomy): Bacteria > Bacillota > Clostridia > Christensenellales > UMGS416 > JAGLOK01. The sequence goes on from JAGLOK010000112.1 coordinate 11,875, forward strand.
CAGTTCATGAAGAATTGCTTAGTCTTTCTATACAAAAAAAAGAAGTGCTCATAAAAAATGATATAAAAGTGCTAGATGATATCGTCTCACAAGAAAAAGCACTGTATGAAAAAGTGAAAAGTTTTGAAGCAAATAGAGAATCTATTGTTGCGAAAATAGCGATTAAACTAAACGTAGCTAATGATGAAGTGACACTAGATAAGATTATTGAAAACACAACAGGAACAATAAAAAAGCAGATGCTGAGCATAAAAAAAGAAATCAATACTGTCATTGGTGAGCTTTCACAACTTAATGATATTAATAAGGATTTGTTAAAGACACATATAAACTATACGATATTTTCGCTAGATATCATGACACAAAGTGGTGTTGCCGGCGAAACATATGACAATAGTGGATATATGAAAGAAGATAAGAAAACACGAATTGGTTTGATAGACCAGGAAGCGTAAGGAAGAGAAATGGGTATATCATTTAATAGTCTCGAAATAGCAAAGACAGGACTCTTTGTAAGTCGTAGAGCGCTAGACATCACAGGACACAATATTGCGAATGCAGATACTGTGGGGTATACTCGGCAGCGTTTGGTTACGCAATCTTTAGATCCGTATGGTCAAAATGGTCGTTTCCTACAAGTGAACAATGACTCGGTAGGACGTGGTGTTTCGTCTCTTATTTTGGACCAAATCCGTAGCTCGTATATTGATCGTGAATATCGACATCAGAATTCTGATGCAGGTCTATGGAGTACAAGAACAGAGGAGATGGAGTACATTGAGACACTGCTCAATGAAAGCTCTGATACCAGTATATCAAAATCATTGGCAGACTTCTTTGATAGCATCAATGAACTGTCGAAAGATGCGATTAGTGAGGAAATACGGACTAATGTGCAGCAAAATGCAGTTAAACTTACAGAGACAGTCAATCATTATTATAATAAATTTGTGGATTTACAAAATGTCTATAATAACTCAATGGAAGTCACTACACAAAATATAAATGACTATTTAACAAATATCACAGCATATAATAAGCAGATATTTTCATATGAACTCTCAGGGGAAAAGGCCAATGATTTAAGAGACCATCGGAATGTAATGCTGGATGAGTTATCTGAACTTGTAAACATTGAGTATCTTGAAAACTCTCAAGGAAGCCTAGTTGTATCAGTAGAGGGTGTAGAGCTCATTAATCATACAACTATCACAAAACTAGAAGCTAGACCGGACTTAACTGGAATCGTATCGGGTGAACCGGACTTCTATGAAATCTATATGGAAGGAACAAACACAGTATTTGCATATAGTAGTGGAGAGCTTCAAGCGTATAAGGATCTGCGAGATGGCAACGCAGTTGACAATGTTGGGATACCTGTAATATTAAACGATCTGAACGTACTTGCAAGAAGTATTGCAAAAGAATTTAATGACGTCAACAATGCAGGCTATACAATACCCTATGGCGCGACACTATCGCAAATGGGAGTTGATTTCTTTGAGGTGCCATCCGGTGACTACAGTTTACTAAATGCAGGAAACCTCAGAATCTCTGATGAAGTGGAAGAAAGTGCGTATAATATTGCAGCATCTGATCAACTTGTTGATATGGCAGCTGCCAATAACCAAAGAGGTAACAATAGAAACGCGCTAGATATGGTAGCGTTGACCACAAGAACAGATATACCGGTAGTTGCACACTTTGAAAATTATCTAAAGAGTCTGGTTGTTGAAGTTGCGATTGCAAGTTCTCATTCAATTAAGATGAATGCAAGCCAAAGATCTGTTGTTGCAAATCTGGAAAACCGCAGACAATCAATATCGGGCGTATCTTTAGATGAAGAAATGGTGGATATGGTAAAACATCAACATGCCTATGCAGCCGCATCTCGGATGATTAATGCAGTGGACGAAGCACTTGATATTTTGATAAATCGAACCGGCATGGTTGGAAGATAGGGGATATAAGATGAGAATTGCAAACTCAATGTTAACAGCTAATTTCTTGAATAACTTGAATCGTAATCTAGAGAAGATGGTCAAACAGCAGACACAGATTGCAACAGGTAAGCGCATTACACGTCTGTCAGATGATCCGATGGGTACAGTTCAAAGCATGAATACAAGAGTTAGAATCAATAGAATAGAACAATACAAAAGAAACATCGATAGTGCACAATCTTGGATTGGACAGTCAGAGTCTGCGATACTAGAACTCAACGAAGTGGTAAAATCTGCATACGAGAATGCAGTATCTAGTTCTAACGACTACCTGACGGCATCTGACAAAGCATCAGCTGCAGAGCTTATAGGACAGCTTAAGGAGCATGTTGTTACAGTAGCGAATGCAAAGTCGGGAGATAAGTTTATCTTCAGTGGATTCAACAGCGAAAGCTTACCGATGCAAATTGATAGTGGAACAGGCGCTATTATGTACAACGGCATTGATATGTCAAATGCGATGGATCCTGCATTGATTGCAGAGGGCTCTCAAATCATTGAGTATGAGATAGCATACAATATTACATCAAAAATATCTATTTCAGGAACAGAGCTTTTGGGAACAGGTGATGAAAACATCTACATAATACTCGACGAGTATTATA
>JAGLOK010000113.1 GCA_023139005.1 Clostridiales bacterium
GGTATCATCGTAACTTCATACGGCATCATCATCAGAGAAAGCAATAGCAAAAATAATACCTTTTTGCCTCTAAACTCAAACCTTGCAAACCCGTAGGCAACTGATGCGGAAACAAATATTTCTCCACCAATTCTTCCAAACACAATAATTGCAGTATTAAAAAAGTATTTTATCATCGGAACAATTTCCAATGCTTCCTTGTAACTTGAAAATATGACCTTAGAAGGCAACAAATTAGGAGGTGATTGGAAAACTTCACTTAAAGGTTTAATGGATGTCGATATCATCCATATAAACGGAAGCACCATAGACAAACCTCCGACTGCCAATAATATGTGGATACATAAATTTATATAATTTATTTTTTTCTTCTTATTCTTCATCTTCATCCTCCATACATCCATTTTTTCGAAGATTTATTGATCAACAATGTTAAAGACAGTATTATTATAAAAAGAACCCATGCCAACGCTGTAGCATATCCCATCCTATAATACGAAAACGCATTTTCATATAAATTAACCATATAAAAGCGTCCTTCATTTCCTGCACCGCCAATGATATATGCATCAGTAAACTTTCTAAATGCAGCAACAATTCCCATAATCAAATTGTAATATAAAATTGGTGTCATAAGTGGTATAGTGATTTTTGTGAGTTTTTTGAAAAAACCTGCCCCATCAATCGTGGCAGCTTCATATAATTCATTGGAAATGTCCTTAAGTCCTACAATATATGTCAAAATAGCACTTCCTGAACCCCATATCGCAATTAATAAATATGATGGAAGTACCCAATTAGGATCTCCAAGCCAATTTGGTCCTTGTACCCCTATCCACCCTAACATCATGTTAACAACGCCATAGTTAGGGTTTAATATCCATCTCCATATAACAGCTACAGCAACACCTGAAACAACAGCTGGCAAATAATAAATTGTTCTATATATAGATACTCCCTTAATTTTGAAATTCATAAGTAGAGCCATTATAAACGATGAAATAATTCCAATTGGTACTGCCAAAACTGCATATCTTGCTGTCACCATTAAAGATTGGTAGAACTCTTTATCGGTAAAAATCTCTTTAAAATTCGCCAATCCAATGAATCTTGAGGACCCTAGAATAGGCCAATCTGTTAAAGATATATATGCTGCAAATATCATAGGGAATGCTGTAAACAATAAAACGCCTATAAGCCATGGCGATATAAATTTATATCCTGCCCATTTATCTCTCACAATATACAACCTTTCAAAAAAGAAATAGTGATACTATTTGAGATAGTATCACTATTTATATTATATTACATTTAACGGTTTAAAATCTTATTGATTTCATCATCAAGTTTTTGTGCCATTTCTGCCGAATCAAAACTATCAGTTTCAAGTAACAATGGTTCAAATAAATTGCGCCATATATCTATTTCTGCATAAGCAGTATGGTAGTTTCCACCTCTTGTGTCCGCTAGAGCTGCAACGATAGTTGGTTTTGATATAACCTTAGTACCTTCTAACATTTCATCAATCAAATCAATCCCACCCTTGATAGGAGGTGTAACTTTCCATCCAAAGAATTTAAGAGTCATAGCTTCCATTGCCTTGTATGCCATCTCAGGATTTTCAGTATCAGCATTCATTACTGTTGATGCTGTCCAGTTGAATGAATGATATTTGCCGTCAACGCCAGATGGCACAACGCCATATGCTATATCATCGACTGTCATATTGTTCATCTCTCTAAGCTCAAAGTCATCAGCAGCACCTGCCATAATCATTGCGATTTGTCCATTCAAAAACATCTCTGAGAATCCTTGATCCCAAACTGTTGATATATCTGGGGTTATGCCAGACGTAAGAATCTCTTTTGCCAATTCTAATCCTTTTATTGATTCAGGAGTATTTATAACAGATTTATAATTTTCATCTAAAATATCTCCACCTTCAGCCCAAAGATACATTTCAATTGGTGGCCATCCACCTGTAATCCAGCCGTAGTCTTCAGCACCGTCTCCATTTGGAAATTGTTTTGCCAAGGCTATAAAGTCATCCCATGTCCACTCTCCTTCTGTACCAATAACACCATCTTTATCTGCCTTTGGTAAATCTACTCCATATTTATCAAATAGGCTGGTATTGTAATACATAATTACAGGATTTGCTATCCAAGGAATACCAAAAAGCTTATTATCATATTTTGCAGTCTTAATAATATTGGTAAAGAAATTTTCTTCTTTTAGAATCTCAGTTGAAGAATTTTGATTCAGATCTGTAATGTCATACAATGCACCAAGTTCTGCAAATGCGTAAATATTATCTTGCGACAACCAAATCAAATCAGCAGCATTTTTACCACTAAATTGTGTAGATAGTTTTTGAATATAATTATCTGGTATTGATTCAACAATAATCTTATATTCGCCATTTGCTTCAGCATTAACTTCATCAGCTATTGCTTGAAATTCATCCAGCTCTTTTCCGCCTGCCCATAATGCAAACCTTATTTCTACAGCTTCCATCTTAGGAGCATCGTCCTTTTCAGTAGTCTCTTCTACAGCTTCCACCACCGGAGTATTGTCATTGTCAGTCGTCTTTTCTTCAGCGTCCTTTGTACATCCTATCATTAGGGAACTAACCATAATAATAATCAGAATTATACCAAGTATCTTTTTCATGCCTTCCTCCTTATTTTGTAACTTTACAATTTTATTTGTAACTTTATCCGCATTATACATTTACAATTACCCTTTTGTCAATTAAAATGTAAATATATTTATGGATAGTAATAATAAAATATCAAAATTAAGAGGATGTATTAATGGCTAACAAAAAAACAACAATGCAAGATATAGCTACAAACTTGAATATTAGCAGAATGACAGTATCAAAAGCATTTAAGGGCAATAATGATATTAGTGAAGAGACTCGTGAAAAAATATTCAAGATTGCAAGCGAACTTAACTATAACTATAAAACTTCAGCATACTTAAAAATTTTAGTCCTAATTACCCCCTTATTCCTTGAAATTGACGAACAATTTTATACAAAAATCTATAAAAAACTGATTAAGGAATCAATCACTAAAGATATTGGTTTATCCATGAACGTTATTACGGATGCTATGAGAAATAATCCCATTTTACCTCATATAAATGAGTCTGAAGTCGATGGTTTAATTTTGCTTGGGGAACTACCAAAAGAATATATAAAAAAACTATATAAATTAAATTTACCAATTGTCTTTATTGATTTTTATAACAACGCTTTTAAATGTGACGCAATAATTACAAATAGCTATTTATATAGTTACAACATCACATCCCATCTAATATCTATGGGGCATACCGAAATTGGATTTGTTGGCAACATAAAGAGTTCAAGCAGTGTACAGGATAGATATTTAGGTTATTATAAAGCACTGCTTGAAAACAATATTGTTTTAAACGAGTCATATATAGTCAAGGATAGAGATGCGCAAGGTTTGCTTGAATCATTTTCACTACCCAGCAAACTTCCAACTGCATTCGTATGCAACAACGACTACACCGCCTATAATCTAATAAATTATCTTAAATCTAAAAACTATAATACACCTGACGATATCTCGATTGTAGGATTTGATGACGTTTTAGATATTGGATCCACAACCCCCAAATTAACAACTGTTAGGGTAAATATTGATGACATGGCTCACCTAGGAATCGGACGTATTATTCAAAACATCACCAAAAAAGCACTGAAACCTAAAACATATGTTATTAACTCTACAATTATTTTCCGAGACAGTGTCAAAAAACTGAACTAATTTATAATTATGCTTTTACACTGCATGTGATACTATTTTCACAGGTTCTGGTGTAAATGATTTTTGAAGCTAAAAAATCACTAGGTTGCTACCGATATCCTATGTAGCTTCGCTCATAATTTCATTTATGAATTGCACCAAAGACTGGACACACCCAATACCTTCAATCTGCCCTTTATGTATCATGTGCATGATTTCTATCCCTGCGATTGTTTTCTTTGTTAAGTCGAGTGTTTTGAATCCAAGCATTGGGTTTATCTTCTTTTTTATGAACCTATGATCTTGTTCAATTATATTATTTGAGTATTTACACATCCGGTGTTCAGTGGAACAACTTATATCACTATAATATGTTTCTTAGATTATTTCTATCTCTGTTGCTTTATATCTATAAATTGTAATAACTCTCGGCCTTTGGTTATGTTTTGCATTCAGAGCTTTTTTGAAAAGTTTCTTTGTTGTAGCCTTATCTCTTCTCTCTGATACATAAAAATCTACAGTTTTCCCTTTGAGTCTACTGCCCTGTATAGGTAAGCATTCTTCCCTTTGATTTTGATATATATTTCGTCTATTCTCAAAGAATCGTTCGTTAATTTGATATGCTTTTGTCTTTCTTCAATTATTTGAGAACACTGATGTACCCATCTCATTATTATCGTATGGGATATCATTATTCCTCTCTCAAGCATCATTTCTTCTAGATTTCTATAGCTTAATGGATATTATTAAACCATCTGACTCATAAAAGAATTATATCTTTCTCAAAATGCTTCTACTTAAATAAATTATCATTCATACAATACAATTCTCCTATTAGTTTTATGAATTATATCATATTTTGTTTGCTTAATAGTCTTATTAAATTTTTTGCACCAAAACATTCGGACAAGTTCGAATCCTTCCCTTAACCAAAAAAACTTCCCTTTCGGGAAGACTTTTTTGTTTGGTGGAGAATAACGGATTCGAACCGTCGACCCCCTGACTGCCAGTCAGGTACTCTAGCCAACTGAGCTAATTCCCCATATGAAATTTGTATTGATTATATTATATTCTAATATTGGGGTCAAGGGATTAACGATTATATTCCTTTTACCTATATTGATGTACTCGATATATAATTCATAAAAAATTTAGTTTTTCATAGGAAACTTAATGGTATTATTGATACATGTATTATTTAGCAAATAAATATTGTATAATATTTTGAGTATATTCGAGGTTATTAATGATTAAAAAAATAGTGTTTGTTATATTGTCTGTGTTACTAGTATTGTCTTTGGCTTCATGCCAAAGCAAGTTTGCCAATGTTTTGTTTGATGATCTTGGTTATTCTGTTGATAATACTCAACAATGGTCAATTGAAATTAAATACATAAGTGATACACGTGGAACCTCAGATGATATATATAAAAGAATCAATCACAATCCGGATGATTCTACTGAACTAATCAAGTTTATCAATATATTCTATGGCGCACAAAGAAACGAAGCTCCCGATATTTTCGCATTCTCTGCAGAGGCCATGAGTGATTATATGTTTGAATTCTACTTAGAAGGTGTGCAAACGCCTGTTTTATCTTTTTATTATTGGAAAGAAGGCAACTTGCTGACTCGTATTATTCATCGATATAACGATAAGGATCAAAAAGAGTATCTAGACTATGAGTTCTATACTCCTTACTTTAATTTAGAAACGCTTGCTCCATATACCGATTTATCTGCAATTGCAGAGATGCACAAGCAAACAGCACACTTTCCAAATAAAAAAACAACAAGTATATCACTAAATCAAAAACAACTCATCGCTTCTGTTCTTCCTGAAGAACTTGAAGAAAGAATGACATATCAAGATGATGAATATGAACCGGGAACTGACTTGCAGGAAGGTGAAATTGAATTTGAATTTTATTCAGGCGAGTTACCTTCGGACGAAGGCACCGCTTGCAAGATGTATGACAACGAAGATATCGCCGTACTAACAGATGATCAAATCGTACTCATGGCAAAAACAACGAGTGAAACAGGTGAACCATTAGATTTGAACATTACTTTTCTGGAGTATAATATGAATTATACGATTGTATCCGTATCATACCCAAATATTGAGTTGATGGAATCAATGAAACTTGAAACAGCCAATGCAATAATAGTTGATAGAGAACTCATCGATCCGGACAAGTATATTGTATTCGTCGATGATGCAGGCAAAGTCGTTCATGTAGTTGTTCCATTTATCGGATAACTATTCTAGAATTATGCTCTTTTCAAACATTGTTGTCGCTTCATCTAAGTTCTGTTCATCATTAACATGAATCGTGCAAAGAACATCCCCAACGCTTATGCGATCTCCTAATTGACACTGCATCACAATACCCACAGCAGGATCTATCTCATCTTGTTTTGTTGCACGACCTGCGCCCAACAGCATAGCACTTCTCCCAATTGCCTCAGTATCCATCCTTACAATCGTTCCTGAGCTATCAGAAGTAACCACTACTTGTCTTCTTGCTGTAGGCAGCTTATCTGGGTTATCTATTGCTGATACATCTCCTCCTTGTGCTTTTATGAATTCACAAAGCTTTCTATACCCCGCACCACTATCAATCGCCTCAAGCATCATCTTTTTCCCATGTTCTACATCCTCTGCTAACTTTGAAAGCACTAGCATGTTTGCACCCAATTCGAGTGATACCGCAAGTAATCTTGACTCTTTATTCTTTCCTTTTAGTACACTGATGATTTCTCGAACCTCGAGCGCGTTTCCAATATGTGTACCCAGTGGTTGATCCATCTTTGAGAGGATTGCACGAGTTTCAACTCCTGCACCTTTGCCTATACCAACCATGATGTCTGCTAGCTTTTGTGCTTCTTCGATTGTTTTCATAAAAGAACCACTGCCATACTTCACATCAAGAACCAACGCATCACACCCACCTGCTATCTTCTTTGACATAATAGAGCTTGAGATTAGTGAAATGTTATTCACTGTTGCTGTTACATCACGAAGCGAGTAAAGTATTTTGTCAGCAGGTGCTAAGTTTCCTGATTGTCCGACAACCGCAAGGTGGGTTTTTGATACAAGATCTATGAACTCATCGCTTGTAAATTGTATCTTCATGTTCGGAATAGACGTCAGCTTATCTAAAGTACCGCCAGTATGCCCCAATCCTCTACCGGACATTTTTGCAACTGTACCACCGCAGGCGGCAACAAGTGGCGTCACAATCATGGTGGTAGCATCTCCCACACCTCCGGTGCTGTGCTTATCTACTTTAACCCCTCCAATAGCAGACAAGTCCGCCCGATCTCCAGAGTTTGCCATCGCCAATGTTAGGTGTGTTGTTTCTACAATATCCATTCCTTGAAAATAGATTGCCATCAGTAAGGAAGCGGTCTGATAATCCGGTATTTCCTTTGATACAATACCTTTAACAACATACTCAATATCCTCTTCTGACAAGGATTTTCCAAGTTTCTTTTTTTCAATAATATCAATCATAATTTTCAGCCCCTCTCATTATGTGAGTCATCCTCTATCATTATACATCACAAATGTTGAATTGTTGAGTTTAAAGTTGATTAAATATGTGTAATATTATATTATAACTATATATATATACGAATATTATAATATGATTGGAGATATGCATTTGGCTACTCGAAAGAAGTATTTGGGTGAAATGTTGCTTGAATCAGGAGCGATTACTCCTGAGCAACTCAATTTTGCGTTGAAATTGCAAAAACAATCTAAAGACAGACGATTAGGTGATGTCTTAAAAGAATTGGGTTATATCACAGAGCAAAAGCTGATCTCCGTTCTTGAAAATCAACTCGGTATTCCATTTGTATCTCTTTCTAAAGAAAAAATTGAGCCGGAAATGGCTACACACGTCCCAATAAATATCGCAAGAAGCCACACTCTTGTTCCTGTTAAGGTTGTAAATGACGTACTTCACGTCGCAATGGAAGATCCGTATAGTTTCCTTGCTATTGATGATGTGCGAATGGTTTCTCGCATGCAAGTACAGCCATTACTTGCAAAGCCTGAAGATATCATACGTGCTATTGACCAGTTATATGGTAATGAATATGCAGAAAAAGCATTAGAAGACATTTCCAGAGAGTATGACTTTGATGAGCTGGTTGCAGATATTGACCAATCAAGTGAAGACGTCGGAAATGCACCCATCGTGCGTCTTGTAAATTCTATTATTGAAGAAGCAGTCAAGCATGGTGCCAGTGACGTGCATATAGAGCCCCTAGAAAATGATGTTCGAATCAGGACACGTATCGATGGGCGCATGGCAGTCACACTCAATGCCCCAAAACACGCACAAAACTCAATCATTGCACGTGTCAAAATTATGGGTAATATGAATATCGCTGAAAAACGTGTGCCACAGGATGGACGTGCTGAGCTTAGTGTGCTCGGGCACGATGTAGATGCTCGTATTTCAACACTACCTACTGTCCACGGCGAAAAAGCTGTTCTAAGATTGTTGGATCGTTCTTCCTTCTTGCGTCCGAAGCAAGAATTAGGATTTACAGAGGATAGTCTAAAGCTTTTTGATGAATTACTACTAAACCCACATGGCATTATCCTTATCACTGGGCCTACAGGGTCAGGTAAATCAACAACATTGTACACCATGCTGTCTGAGCTGAATAAGGAAACAGACAATATTATTACTATAGAAGACCCAGTAGAGTATATGATGAAGGGGCTCAACCAAGTACACGTGAATGTCAAAGCAGGTCTTACATTCCCATCTGCACTTCGCTCAATCTTACGTCAAGACCCTGATATTATCATGATTGGTGAAATGCGAGATAAGGAAACAGTAGAAATTGCAATCCGTGCTGCAATCACGGGGCACCTTGTATTGTCTACCATTCATACTAATGATTCTGCATCAACCATTTCAAGGCTTACCGATATGGGTGTTGAACCATTTATGCTATCTGCATCATTAGTTGGTATTATCGCACAACGTTTAGTGCGTAAAATATGCCCATTCTGCAAGAAAGAAGTCAAGCTTAATGCTGTGGAGCTAAGATTTGTTGGTATGGAAAACAGCGTAGGAGACCAAATTTTCTACCACGGCGAAGGGTGTGCAGCTTGTAGCAACACAGGATACAAGGGTAGAATCGCAGTACATGAAATAATGCTCATCGACCGTAGACTTCGTGAAATGATTGCAACAGAAGCAACCGTTGACACCCTTAGGGACTATGCTTTAAAAAGCGGAATGCATACATTAAAGACAGAATGTACAAGGCTACTAAAAGAAGGAATCACAACCATTGATGAAGTCTACAAAGTTGCATATTCAGGAGATTAATTTAGTATTGTTATACTAATTAGATATATAAGGAGTATTATGGGGAATAATATGGATATCCATGAATTACTGAAAAAAAGCGCAGAACTTAAAGCATCAGATCTGCACATAACAGTGGGATTACCACCTATTTCAAGAATTCATGGGCACTTGGAGAAACTTACTGATCAAAAACTAACGCCTGCAGACACTGAAGGCTTTATTAGGATGCTACTGAACGAAAATCAATTCAGCCATCTTGAGCAAAAAGGTGAAATCGATTTTTCAGTATCCGTGTTTGGCATGTATCGATATCGTGTCAATGCATATAAGCAAAGAAACTCTTATGCTGCCGCCATGCGTTTGGTGGAAAGTAATATCAAGAGTTTCGAGCAACTGGGACTACCTTCTACAATCTCTGATTTTTGCAACAAAACCAGAGGTTTAGTATTGGTAACAGGACCTACCGGTTCGGGTAAGTCTACTACGCTTGCTGCAATGATTGACCAGATGAACAGAACTAGGGATTGTCATATACTCACTCTTGAAGATCCAATAGAGTATCTCCATCGGCATCAAAAGTCCATTGTTAATCAAAGAGAAATCGGCAATGATTCAATGTCCTACTCCAATGCATTACGCTCAGCACTTCGGCAAGATCCAGATATCATCCTCATCGGTGAAATGAGAGATCTAGAAACCATTGGTATTGCACTCACTGCAGCAGAGACGGGGCATCTTGTACTGTCTACTTTGCATACCATCGGAGCCGCTAAAACAATTGACCGTATAATTGATGTTTTTCCACCACATCAACAACAGCAGATTAGAACACAATTGTCAATGACACTTCAAGGAGTTATATCCCAGCAACTCATTCCAAGAAGTGATCAAAAGGGGCGAATCGCAGCCATTGAGATTATGATGGCAAGCCCTGCCATCAGAAATCTGATTAGAGAGGGCAAAACACCGCAAATTAACAATGTAATCATGACTTCTGCAAGGCTTGGAATGAGAACTATGGATAATTCTATTGCAGAATATTATCAAAAAGGAATAATATCAAAAGACGATACATTATTACATTGTATTGACCTTGAGTACATAAAGAGATTACTTCATTTCTAACACGATGATTTCTTAGGAGAAAGATTATGCCAAAGTACGAATATAAAGCATCCAATATATCAGGACAAACCATCGAAGGTGTGTATGATGCACAAAACGAGGAATCTGTTCGCTCAATGCTTCGCGAAAAAGCTTTCTATCCAATTCAGATTAGTAGGGTTGTTGAAGGCATCGGAACAAAGGAAATCAAGCTATTTAACAAAATTCCGATAAAAGTCCTAACAATATTTTGTCAACAATTCGCTGCAATACTAAAAGCCGGTGTACCTTTGACAAAAGGACTCAGCATCATGAATAGCCAAACTGATAATAAGTCACTTAGGAGAGTACTAGCAGACGTATACGAGCAAGTACAGATGGGAAAATCTTTGTCCTCTGCTTTCCGTAGTCACGATGACAAATTCCCTAATTTGTTTTTCTCAATCCTTGAAGCTGGCGAGATCTCTGGTACGCTTGATAATTCTTTTGAACGTTTAGGCAACAATTTTGAAAAAGACTACAAACTACAAGGTAAAATCAAAAATGCAATGATGTATCCTGCTGTTGTTAGTGTTGTTGCTGTAGCAGTAGTATTATATCTACTGGCAGCAGTAGTTCCCACATTTGTTGGCATATTTGAGAGTGCAGGTGCGGATCTTCCGGGCGTTACAAAGGTATTATTGGTTTTGAGCGGTTTTGTTCAATCCAATTTTATCTTATTGATAGGAATCATTCTTCTTATCATTGTTGCACTGCGTGTATTACTGAAAACTAGGAAGTTTCGTTTCAACTATGATAAAGGAAAGTTAAGCATGCCCATGCTTGGTAAGCTGAATGCTAAGATCTTAGCTTCAAGGTTTACAAGAACACTATGCACCTTATTCTCTGCTGGTGTTCCACTGACCAGTTCACTAGAGATAACCTCTCGCGCGCTTTCAAACACCTATGTTGAACAGGGTGTAATGGAAGTCGCCGACAATGTAAAAGAAGGCAGGATGCTCGCTGACTGCCTCGAAGATCTTGATGTTTTCCCAAGCATGGTGGTACATATGACACGCGTGGGAGAAGAATCAGGTACATTAGAGGATATGCTTGAAAAAACTTCCGATTTCTTCACCAGCGAAGCAGATGATGCAGTTACCCGAATGATGGCACTATTGGAGCCTGCAATTATCGTCGTTCTAGGCGGCATGGTCATGTTTATCGTCATTGCTATCTTGCTTCCCATGTTCCAAATGATGAGCATAATCTAGAAACATTCACTAAATTACATATTTAATGTTTGAACACAATTATATTGGGTTATATATTCAATATATTAAATTCTTAGTGCAATTGCACAAGAAAGTGTAGGAAATATTACTTTTCTCGACAGTATGTGCCGATATATGCTATAATGCACATATGTAAAAAATCAAATATTATTGCATTATAGCATTAATATAAATTAGAAAGCAGGGAGTATATCATGAAGAAAATTAAGAAAAATAAAAAGGGTTTTACACTCATTGAACTGATTGTAGTTATCGCTATTATTGCTATTCTTGCAGCAGTTGCTGTTCCAAACTATTTATCAGTAAGAGATCAAGCAGAAACCAACGCAATTTTGGGCGATGCTGCAATTATTGCACAAGCAGTCAACGCACACAATGCATTATCCGACACAGCAGGACGCGTAACAGCACCACTATCAACTCTTGCAACATTCACAACAGAATGTACTTATGTACCGATTACAATGGAAGCTGCCGACTTTTTAGCTGCAATAGATATGATAACATACGCAGCCAACGGCGCTGCAACTGTAGTTACCAGCTAATAACGACATGAAAAGGCATTATTATTTGATAATGCCTTTTTTTTGTAATAACTCTCAGAGCAAGGAATGATGACTCATGGAACCTATATTTTTGATTATAACATTTATACTTGGACTCATGGTTGGTTCATTCTTAAATGTATGCATTTACAGGATTCCTACGGGTCTTTCTATCGTTATTCCCCCATCAAGGTGCAGCTCATGCAACACACAGCTTAAGCCATTGGATCTTGTGCCGATCTTCAGTTGGCTATTCCTTCTGGGAAAGTGCAGGCACTGCAAAGTGAAGATATCTATACGCTATCTGTTAGTAGAGCTACTAACAGGTGGTTTGTATGTATTAGTATATTGTATGGTGGGATTAAGTTTATATCTAATTCCAGCACTTATTTTGACATCTTTGTTGATAGCTATCACTTTTATTGATATTGACACACAGACCATCCCCAATGGGTTGGTAATTTTTGGTCTTATTTGTGCATTAATATGTGTATTTACAGCAATAGCTCCCGCCGCAAATGATGGCTATTGGTACAATGCATTGGACGCCCTCTATGGTGCACTTGTGGGATTTGCTCCATTATTTATTGTCAATGTTGTTGCAAAACTAATATTAAAGCGTGATGGCATGGGCGGTGGAGACATGAAGCTCATGATTGTTGTTGGTCTTTTTCTTGGATTACAGCAAACAATCATTGCACTAATACTTGCAATATATATGGGAGGTATCGTAGGTGCTATCATTCTCCTTGTTTCAAGATACAAGTCAAGAAAAGATACAGAGAATGATAACGAGGACAAGAAACCGGGGCATTATATGCCATTCGGGCCATTTCTTGCATTAGGCAGTTTTATTTCAATGCTATTTGGTGCAGGTATCTTACAATGGTATATCAATCTATTGTCATAATGATTTGGGTGATTATATGAAAGACAATAAAACATTACATCGATTTTTTAATCTGATTAGAAAATCTCAAAACAATAAAGGGTTTTCATTATTGGAGATTCTAATTAGTGTTACCATTTTGTCGATTATTATCACGCCACTTCTTGCAGTATTTACATCGTCTTTTCAAACGACGATGTTATCCCAAGATATTTTGGATGGCACCTATATATCACAAAATACATATGAAGAGCTTCTTGCAAAAGACTATAGAGAGTTGCTCAGCACAACAACACAAAAGCAAGCATTCGATAGTGATGGTAATGGATCAGATGATTGTAATGTTCAGGTAACCATATACCCCGATGGCGTGTACTCGACATTAACCTCTGAGGAGAATCCAACATATTTACATATAAACATTATAGGAAGTGAGATCATCCTATTTGGCGACAGTGGCACAAGTGATGTCCCGAATAAAGGAACACAGATTACAACACTTGACAACATTGTTGTTACAAATTCATCAACATCAGATATCGTACAGGTTCAAGTCGGTAGTAATGATGCTATGAGTTTCCAAAAAAAATATATCACTTGTCCTATTGTTATCATTGTAAATTTACATGAAAAGTCCGCAAACACACAAGATGTCACACTAACTTTATCCGGGAGTACAAGTGACATTGTTATTGTAGAGTATGCAAGAAGCAAAAATTATGATGAATTGATATGTGCACAACTCATCGATGACAATATTTACTATGGTATCAATGATTTTTCAACAACACTAATTCACGCATATGTCAGAGTATTTGACATTGATGACAGCAATAAGCTTTTTGGTTTTATCGAAGGCTCATTTGAAACTGAATTATCTTAGGAGCTATTATGATGAAAAATAAATCAGGAATAACATTAGTAGAATTATTAATAGCGATAGCGATATTTGTAACTTTGGTAGGTCTAATGGGTGTCTTCTTTGCAACTGGACTCAATAGTTACAGAACAAACTCTGAAATGCTTACAAGCCAAGGCAATGTGCGTGCTGTAATGTTTGAATTGTCCAGCAAACTTCGAGAAGCTTCTATTGATGATATTGAAATCAATGGACAACACTCCTCTATCGATATTGATGGTACGCTCTATGCATTTTCATTGGCGGATTCAACCATAAGTCGCACACAATCAGAAAACACCGTTGTCATCGCTCGAAATATATCACATTTTAGAGTGGAAGTAGTGAATGAAATCACTATCGTATATAATGTAGAGTCCACTAATGATAATATCAACTTGAATTCTTCTGTCACTTTACGAGAATTTGACAGACCCTCTCCTGCAAACTAACCCTCTGTAAGGAGGTAATAAAATGAAAAAACTATTTATAAAAAACATCGCAGGCGTGTCTCTGGCTATGGTTTTGATTGTTATGACAATCCTAACAGCTTTAGGTCTTGGTGTCATTTCAACTAGTCTAGGGAATCTCTCAATATCAGATACCATAGCAGACAGCGAGAAAGCCTATTATTCTGCAGAAGATGCAGCACAAATTGCAATCGCAACCATCAAAGATGAAGTTTCATACTATTATTCCGTGATGAGAAAAAGCGAAAACTATGCAACATATCTACTAATGTATAATAACTTTTTCAATTATCTTGAAGAACGACTCGCAGGTGAAGGCTCCATTCTTCAAGAGCCAAACTTCATATCCGATCAATTAGATGATGATATCTCCATTATTTGTACTATGGAGGAGCCTACAACGCAAACAAGTGGCTATTTGGGAGCTACATTTGAAATAACCTGCGCATCAATAGTCGATGCATCCCCTAGAATTATAAAGGCATCAATAGAAGTTGAAGCAGCACCAATTGATTTTCAATACACTACAGCACCCATTCACAGCGATGATATGCTCATTCTCGGTGGCAATGTTGCAATCGATAAAGAATCCAATGAAAACTCAATGATTGTATATGGTACTGCACGTATCGGAGGAGACATCTTAGATACTGATGCATTTTCAACTACTGGAAGTGCAAGTATCAATGATTATTCAGTAGAAGATGATTTGACATGGAAGCTTTATTATGACCAATTTGACACCTCAGTTATTGATCCTGTAATGCCTCCTGTAATTAATCTCTCAGGTGGTATTGCGCAGTATCTGGTCTCAAATAACTATGATTTTTTTGAAGATACTACCATTGTATCCAATGTTGTAACCAAAAACATCTATTGTGATGGGGATATCACATTCCTGAATGTAGATGTCATCAACTCAAACGTGTATGCAACAGGTAATATAACTATAATTGATGAAGACAGTGCATTTCGCAATTATGAGATATATGGTACAAACATCTATGCAGGCGGCGACCTATATGTCGAAGTTGCAGATATTATAAACAATTTAAACAACAGAAGGTTGTACTATGCAGGTGGTGATATGATCCTTAAAATAGGAAAACAGGTAGATAAAAAGGATGGATCAATCGCTTACGGCAGCTTCACAGCAGGCGGAAATATATTTATATCATCTCTAACAGAAAACGACAATGATTCTATCGTTGAGTCGCAGTTCCTTGCAAACGGCAACATCACAACTGGTACGCCAGGTGGCCCTGTTGATCCTACAATAGAGAATATTGCTACCTCAACATTTGAAACAATCAATGGTGATATTACTTTGCATACAGCTTATATGCACAGTTCATCAAAGGTACATAGCGGAAGAAATGTTATTTTAGCAAATAAGGGCGTTTCCGATTCTGAAGTTTATGCTGACGGATGGATGCATTTTGACGGTAGTTCATTTTATAATTTTGACGATGATGCATATGTATCTAACAATGTGAAATATTGTGCACAAGGAGATCTCACTATTGAGCATGCAAACTTTGATAATTGCTATTTTTACACAGGAAATGATTTGAGAATCACAATGACTTCAGGCAACTCCATCGTAGATAGTATTATGTACGCAGAGCATGACGTCATATATTCCAATGATTGGTTTGGATTTATGGATACCATGGTCAATACGCTTGTATACAATAATGGAGATTTCTATTTCAGTGGTCGCGGTATTGATCTATCATTCTTAGGACCCAGCTTTACAAAGCCTGCAGGTATGCAGATTATGAGTCTTGGTAACATCTATTCTTATGAAGAAGATGATGATGACACATCCGGCTATTGGGGACTGTTTTCAAACTCAGAACTTGACGTTTTAAAGTTTGGTGACTATGGCACGTCAGACTTTATGGATGTTTCTGTAATAAAAAACAATATTGGATATCCTGATGAAGCACTCGGAATTCTAGCGGGTTCATTGCATGATGCAGGTTTTGAACATTATCTAGAGGAACCCATCATCAAACTCCCTCTATATACTGAAGTTTTCAAAAATGAAACGATTACTGAAAACTAGCCTATCGTTAATTGACAATTCCTCATTTTTTGATTAAAATTATAGTGAGATGGGTATGTATATAGTAGATATTCTATAACAATTGGATAGTGAGCAAATGAAGGCTTTGAATAACAATAAGGGATCTGCATTAACTATGGTTTTACTAATCATGGTCATTATGACCGTCATGAGTATGGGTATCCTGTCAAATTCAGTAGAAAACTTGAAGCTTTCAGATACAATTGTAGAAAGTGAAAAGTCATATTATGCATCAGAAGATACTGCAACCATTGCAATTGCTACCATAAAAGACGAAGTTAGCAAATATTATATGACCATGCGTAATGCATCCAATTACTCAGCATACCAAACGCTTTACAACAATTTCTTCACATACTTTTCAAATAGATTCACCGGTGTGAACTCAGTA
The DNA here is from genome assembly GCA_023139005.1 of Clostridiales bacterium. Classification (GTDB taxonomy): domain Bacteria; phylum Bacillota; class Clostridia; order Christensenellales; family UMGS416; genus JAGLOK01. The sequence continues at coordinate 16,791 of JAGLOK010000113.1, forward strand.
CTCATTACCCCCTATTTCTTGAGCAATGA
>JAGLOK010000114.1 GCA_023139005.1 Clostridiales bacterium
ATATGGCTCCGCTTTTCAATATCATTGAAGTGTGTATGCTCTACCAAAAGTTGGCGTACAGAATAATTTGGGTGAACAAATTTTCTATAGTTTTCCATCAATATCTGCTGCCCCTGTGCTGCATAGTCAGACTTTATCTCTTCAATATTCCCATCAGGCTCTTTACCATTGCGTTTTATGTAGTCTAGCTTGCCGATTTCTGTTGCACCGGAACTCACCCAGATCATACCAGGCTCAAGTTCTTTGCCGATTTGAGAGAATATATTAAAGTCAATATCATCGTCATCCTTTCGAATTAACGCCATCGACCCGATTTTACCTACCAACTTAATTTTATTCATATTCATACTCCTAGATATTAGCCATATTATTATGTGTCAATACACGTAGCCATTTTCGTGTTTTAAAGTACCGTATACATAGTATTGTTTTTACAACATGCTCTGACCACATCGATACAAATATCCACTCAAACGGAAGCTTGAAGTACAATCCACACAGCGCTACAATAGGCACACCGATAAACCATACATTGATTACATCATATATCAAACCTGTACGTGTGTCACCCCCCGCGCGAAAGATTCCAACGATTGCGATGTATGGTAATATCAATATGGGTAGTATGATTCCGTATATCAGTAAAAGTCGATTTACCATATCTGATGTATATTGATTACTCACATTAAACAAACCAATCAACGGAGATCGAAGTAATATAACGAGGATTCCTAACACAATCGAAAACAATGGTACACCGACAAGAAATTTCTTTGCAGTAGAGTATGCCCTGTTGAGATCTCCTGTCCCTACTGTTTTTCCAACAATGACTGCACATGCACTGCACAGCCCTATGAAGAAAGTGAATGAAATTTGCTCGATCGAGCCATAGATGGTATACGCTGCATAGTTTGCACTTCCCTGTCTTGCAAGTATCATGTTATATGCATTGACCCCCAGCGCCCAAAGCACTTCATTGGCGAGCACAGGAAGCGCTAGCACATAGTACTTCTTTGCAAATTCTTTTGTGAAGGAGAACAGTTCTTTTATTTTTGCAGCTGCTACATTCTTTTTGATATAACATATCGAAACTAAAAGAATCATCTGGACAGTTGTAGAAATTACGGTCGCTATCGCAGCGCCTTGTATGCCCATCATTGGGAAACCAAAATTACCAAAAATCAGCAAATAATTCAACACTGTATTGAGTGCAACCGATATGACTGTTGTAATCAATGGTAGAATTACAATCTCTGTGCTTCTTAGTAGATAGCTGAAGGACAATGCAACACCCAATGGTATGAATGACCAACATGCGATCTTCAGGTATCGCACACCTTCTGCGATCAGCAATGGATCGCTTGTGAACACACGAATAAATTGGGGTGTGAAAAGATATGCCAATACAGCAGCTACAATGCTCACTACAAAAACATTTATATATCCGATTCCAAATGACTTTCTGATAGTCTTGATGTCTTTGATTCCCCAAAACTGAGATACGATCACAGCCATGCCTGATCCAAATCCAAAGTATGTTAGATAGATTAAGAAAAACCATCTACCTGCTATCCCTATTGCCGCAGTAGGTATATCTCCAATCTTCACCACCATTGCTGTATCAATTAAATGAAATGATGCTGTCAGCATCTGTTGCAACGATATTGGTATAGCAATTCTTACTATATTTCTGATCAATGAAGATTCCGCTATTTTGTTATAAGTCTCAATGCTCATGAATAACAATGATATATGATTCAATTAATGATTACAAGCATTTCAATAAATACAGACATACTATAACGATCTGTTTTTGTTGTTGAATTTTAGGTATATATCCAGTAAAATAGTAAAGGTGTTTTCAATAAAATGACGACAGGAGTTAATGAATATGGATTTAAAATCAAAGTTTAGACATGTATTGGATTTTCCCGAAGAAGGTATCGACTTTATTGATATTACAACTGTACTGGGAGATGCTGAGGCGTTCAAACAAGTAATGGATGAGATTATTGATATTTCAAAAAAATATGATTTTGATATCGTTGTCGCTCCGGAATCCAGAGGATTTATTCTTGGAACACCCATTGCTTATAAACTGGGCAAAGCATTCGCACCCATCCGCAAAAAAGGTAAACTTCCTTATAAAACAATCGACTTGGAATACAAGCTGGAGTATGGAAGCAATATTCTTGAGATTCATGCCGATGCGGTTAAACCCGGTCAGAGGGTATTGGTAGTTGATGACTTGCTTGCAACTGGTGGAACCACATCTGCAAATGTGCAACTTGTTGAAAAGCTAGGCGGTATCATAGCAGGCGTTGTGTGTATGGTTGAGTTGACTTATCTTAATGGAAGAGACAAGTTAAAAAACTATAAAGTAGAGTCTCTTATTAAGTTTGACTCTTAGAAAAACAGACAGTTAAATGAGAAAAAACACCTGAGCAAAGTGCTTAGGTGTTTTCTGTTTTAAATCTTGACTCTATAGTAAGATTAGTTTCAGAATGAAAAGTGCACTTACTACATACATTACCCAGTGAATTTTCTTTGCTTGTCCTGTTACAAGTTTAAGAATAGTCCATGAGATAAATGCAAACATAATACCATCAGCGATAGAGCTTGCTATTGGCATTACTATGATGGCTAGGAAAGCAGGGATCGCTTCTGTGTAGTCTGTAAAGTCAATGTTCTTGATAGATTTCATCATCATAAGTCCGACAATGATAAGTGCGGGCGCAGTTGCAAATGCAGGGATTGCCAAGAATAGTGGTGAGAAGAACAATGCGATACCAAACATAACAGCTGTTGATACAGAAGTTAGACCTGTCCTTCCGCCCTCACCTACTCCTGCTGCGCTTTCGATATAACTCGTAACTGTAGAAGTACCAAGTACTGCTCCTGCTGTTGTTCCTACAGCATCAGCTAAGAGAGCACCCTTTGCGCGAGGAAGATTTCCATCTTCATCAAGCAAATCTGCTTGAGATGCTACACCAACCAAAGTTCCAATGGTATCAAACATATCAACCATTAAAAATGCAAATACAATAACTGCAAAATCAAGTCCAAGTTTCCATGCTCCTGAAAAATCAAATTTGAAGAATAATGGTTTCAGTGATGGAGGCATCGAGAATATGCCCGAAGGATAAAGGCTGAAAAGTCCCATATCTGGATTTGGTACATACCAACCAATGGCTTGTGCGCCTATACCTAATGCATAAGTAATTAAGATACCCCAAAGGATAGCGCCTTTAACTTTGAAATGAACCAATGTGCCGATGACTAATACGCCTACTACTGATAGGATTACAACTGGTGATGTTAGATTTGCACCCATAGAAATACCTGCGCTACCTAGACCTATGACTGCGATAAATAATCCGATACCTGCGGTAATTGCAAGTTTCAGATTTTTAGGTATTGCATTAACTATTGATTCTCTGAACTTGAATAGTGATAGAAGTATGAATACCAATCCTTCAAGCAAAATTGCTGTCAATACTATTTGCCATGAAATGCCGCCAAGAACTATTGATGCAAAGAATGCATTAAGTCCCATACCTGAAGCGAGTGCTATAGGATAGTTTGCAAAGAATGCCATGCATAGTGTTCCGATAATTGCAGCAACTGCTGTTGCGGTGAACAATGCATTGATGTCCATGCCTGTCGATCCACCCATCATAATTCCTGATAGGAACAGAGGGTTTACTGCTAATATATACGCCATTGTTAAAAATGTTGTAATACCAGCTAGGATTTCAGTCTTGATGTTTGTGTTGTGTTGTTTGAGTTTAAACAATTTTTCCATCTAATCTTCCTCCTAAAAATAATAATAATTTCATTTGGGTAAGAGTTATCTTCCCAAAACTTGTATCTCTTTATGCGTATATTATATATAATAATAAAATTTTTAACAATAATAAAATGAGATTATTTTTAGGAATATTTCAGAATGTTCGGATTATATAGTGGTTCATTGCACCTGCAACTACTATATGATGTGTTTAATTGGTTTGATTGTCAAACTTTTGAATCTAATATCCCTGATCAAAAATCAGCCAAGGGCTATATTCATCAGTTCGTACAAGTATTATACTCCAATCATAATACATTCCTTCGCTCCAACACGAATTCTTATCATCTTTCGATAATTTCACTTCAAAGTCAACCTTGAAAACTATAATATTCTCTGATTCAATCTCTGGTCTTTCTTCACTATAGCTTCTCCTCAGTAGGTTCTGTATATCATATTCGTGAATTTTTACTAATGTTGTTGTTTCTTTTTCAAAAAAGGATATGTTTCCATTATCATATTCTTTCTTGCTTATGCCATTTCTCGGATACATCAAACTAAATATTGCATCGGCATCTTTTTCTACCATAGCATTATAGTACTTTTCTACTACAGTTTTAGCTTTTTGAATATCCTCCTTAGAATGTTCTTTCATAGGTTTATAGTAACTTCTAGTATATCCAATGCCTTCTTCCCAATCATTTATAGCAATCATTACTTCATGTGATACATATAAATCAATTTCAACGGTTGTTTCACTGTCATTTTCTACTTTAATTATTATATCGTTGCAAGCAATATGAACTATATTCCCTCTTAATCCAAAATCGTGATCATTAAGTATGTCTACCAAACAAGGTAACACCTCCATACCCATACCAATTAATTCATCATATTCCTTTTTATTTTCTTTAATATAATCTCCTGCCTTCGATGAAAGCAAGGGTTTTGAACATATCTCATCCAGTAAATTCGCAACAATTATTTCAAGTTCACATTCATCTTTTACAGTTTGGTTATTATCGTTCGATTGATTGTCTTTTCTGTCAATAGGAAACTCAATTGCATCCATTATTTGTTGCATTTCTTCAAGTTCTTGCACCTCTTCACCCGATTGTGCTTGATTGATTTGAGATACTAAAAGTACTATTACTTCAGTTTCATTACTATATTGTTCAAGCACTAAGTTTATTTCATCTATGTTAGTAGTTGCTATGTCCAAATTATAAATCTCAGATTTATCTTTGTTTCTGTTTGTGCCATCAAGCAAAGTGAAGTATATATCTTCATTGCCTGTGATATCAGGATTTTGCCATATATATAGCTCCAGTCCTTTAAATGCAGTTTTTAGCTTGTCGTTATGTTCGTTCAGAATTTCAGAAACGTATTTATTTAACACGTTATTTTGTATGTTGAACTGTAAATTACCATTACTAACCGTAATAAATCCTTGCGTTCCACACCAAAAGTTGATTTCACTACCATCTTCCACTTTAATCAGAACACTAATCGGATGAGTAGTACCCACATCATCTCGAAACTTTTTTGAATCATTAAAAAACCTTGTAATCTCAATTATTTTTTCTTTATCTGTTATTGCGTGCAATATTACAGATGCATCATGTATACCAAAGTCATTTATTTCAATATATGATATCTGTTCTGCTTCTAGCTTTATTGGAATTGTGTTTTTCTTTATATACACTAAGCCAAGTACTAATATTAATACTATAAGTATTGTAATTAAAAGAACCAAGCGCTTATTTGCTTTTATTTTACTTATTATTGTTTTCATCAACTGTATCCTTAATTTCTTTCAAAAATATTTCGCACCATATTATACCATATGTGTTTGTTTATGTATACCAAAAACCGTCCCAATATAAACGGGACGGTTTAATTTTTAAAATCTAATAATTTTTATTTAAGAAGCTCAATTGTTGTCTTCACTACATTTTCTGTTGTAATTCCAAATTTCTCAAATACTTGCTGTGCAGGACCAGACGCACCATAGCTATCCATGCCTATCATCGCACCATCAAGTCCGATGTATTTATACCATCCAAACGGTGATGCAGCTTCTACACCTACTCTTTTTCTTACTGCATTGGGCAATATGCTTTCTTTATATTCATCCGATTGCTTATCAAATAGTTCCATAGATGGCATTGATACCACGCGTACATCAATCCCCTTAGAAACAAGTTCTTGTTTAGCATTCATACAGAATTCAACTTCAGAACCAGAGGCTATCAATATTGCATCAGGAGTAGCTTTTGTGCTGTGTGCTAAAACATATGCACCCTTCAATACATTCTTAGGATCTGCATTGTATAGAGGCAAGTTCTGTCTTGTAAGCACCAAAGATGTTGGTCCTTGATGCTCTATAGCAAAAAGCCACGCAGCTGCAGTTTCGATGCTGTCTGCAGGTCTCATAACTGTCATACCCGGAATTGAGCGCAAGCTTGCAAGCTGTTCAATTGGTTGATGGGTAGGTCCGTCTTCTCCTACACCTATAGAATCGTGGGTTAATACATATACCACTTGCTGTTTCATGAGTGCGGATAATCTCATTGAATGTTTCATGTAATCACTAAATACAAAAAATGTTGAAACATATGGCTTAAGTCCACCATGGATTGCAAGACCGTTTCCGATCGCCGCCATAGCGTGCTCACGAACACCAAAGTGAAGATTTGCACCCGATTTATCTTCTGGACCAAAGTCTCCCATGTCTTTCATGTGCGTTTTATTCGATGGTGCAAGGTCTGCAGATCCACCAATTAAGTTGGGTACATAGCTTGCAAGACGATTAATCATCACACCCGAAGAGTTCCGAGTTGCAGCAGGTCCTTCAAAATCAAATAAGTCTTGCTTTTCCCAAAGGTCACAACAAGTTTTGTTACTAAACCATAGTTCCCATTCTTTTGCAAGCTCTGAATACTCATTTTTATATGATGCAAAAAGTTCATTCCACTTTTCTTCTGCTTTTGTACCTTTTTCAATTACTTCTTTAGTGTTTTCATATACATCATCAGGTACAAAGAAAGGTTTATCAGTCGGCCAACCGAGATTTTCTTTTGTAGCCAGTAAGTTCTCTTCGCCAAGCGGTTCACCATGTGCTGATGCTTTTCCTTGTTTTGCAGGGCAGCCAAAACCAATTTCAGTTGCAACTACTACTAGTGTTGGTTTTGCTGTTTCTTTTTTAGCATCCAAAACTGCAGCATTAATTGCATCCAAGTCATTTCCGTCTGCAACTTTAATTACTTGCCAGCCATATGCTTCATACCTTTTGCCAACGTCTTCGCGGAATGATATGTCTGTATTTCCTTCAATTGATATTTCATTATCATCATAAAATACGATAAGTTTTGAAAGTTGCATAGTTCCTGCAAATGAACATGCTTCAGATGAAATTCCTTCCATCATACAGCCATCACCCATTAGGCAGTATGTATAATGATCTACTACATTGTAGTTAGGTTTGTTAAACTTTGAAGCTAAATATTCCTCAGCCAACGCAAAACCTACAGCATTTGCAATCCCTTGTCCAAGTGGTCCAGTTGTAGTTTC
>JAGLOK010000115.1 GCA_023139005.1 Clostridiales bacterium
TTTGCTAAGTCGTCTATTGTTAGTCCGTATCCAAAAAGATGTAAAAGAGAATACAGTAGCATAGAACCATGCCCTGCTGACAGTACAAATCTGTCTCTGTTTACCCAATCAGGATTTTTGGGATTGTGCTTCATGTTCTTTGCCCATACACTGTATGCTATTGCAGCTGAACCCATAGGTAAGCCCGGATGTCCGCTATTTGCTTTTTGTACCCCTTCTGCAGATAGTATTCTGATTGCATTGATTGTTTTTGTGTCAATTGTTCCCATTTTATAAATCTCCTTTAAAATATTTAAAATTTAAAATTAAACCTAACATCTCGACCTGTTACAAAATCATACAATGGAACAAGGTCAATGTATCTTTGTTGAACTTTTTTTAAAAGCTCATGACTAAAGACTAACTGGTCAATCGGTTCATCTAAATGCACTGAAAAACTTTTTTTATTATACCACTTCTCAATTACATTTGGTAATGGAATTTTATTCATTTTTCGTTTGTATTCCTCCCCTACTAAATCAAGCTTTTTAATGCCTTCTATATTTATGATTTTCTTGAAAAGCTTGGGTTCCTCCAATATTCTTTTTTTATAGGCTGTAATCATTGATCTCGCTTGCCCTGAATAGAAACCTATTCCGCTTGAGCAAATATCAGGATCGATATAAAAATGGTATGTGAAGTATTCACTGTTACCTTTATTAGGAGGCTTAAAAGAAAACCACATATGTGTTCTATATGGAAATTTAGGATGGAATCGTGCATCACGCCTTATCCTGCATAGTGTTCTTCTTGACGATGTATCCAAGTTTGCATCAATCTTTAGCATCAGCGGAGATAAATCTGTAATCAAGTCCACCAATGGTTTTCTAAGTTTGTCTTCGTAGGTATGCTTATTTGCATTATAATAACTAGGATCATTCTGCATAGCCATACCAATTAAGAATCCAAGACCATCCGGATGAAACCCGTTAAATTGCTTTTCCATGAATCCTACCTTCTACGTCTTGCTCTGGATACAAGTATTCCCAATATGATGACAGCCAGTACCACCATTGCAATAATGAATCCCAATGAACTTGCAACTTGCTTAAGTCCCTTAACGTCTTCGTCTCCTATAATCGGTGCATCTGTTGAAGATACTCCAGAGGCATCTGTTACTTGAGGAGACTCTTCTACTTTGATTTCAATAGGTCCTGAGTTGACTGTTCTTATGCTTTCATCATCCTGTATCACTTCAAGTGTAAATGTGAATATCTTAGTTTGTTGTACATTCACTGACCACTGATATGCACTCTGTCCTACAGGCAGACTTTCAATCTCAGTAACTATCTCACCATCTTGATCGACTATCTTGAGTCCCAACAATGGTTCCACGCTTCGATTATTGACTATAATATCAAAATCAATCATTCCCGGAATGGGAATTTGGAGCGCACTTGGGCTCGCATTAATATCAACCAATAATGGTTGTGAATCTTTATCTACTGTGATACTGACTGATTTTTCATCCACCCATTCTTGCTCAGTTCCATTATCTCCGGCGGCTGTAAACTCTAGTACTGTGCTGTCCTCAATTGTAAGGTTTGATGTAAAAACTTGTGATTCTCCCGCCTTCAACCCATCGATTGTAAACATATCACCAAGATCTTTTTCTGTTACGATAATTGTTGTAAAGTCCGCGGTACCTGTATTTTCTACAGTGCAAATAATCGTAAGTTCTTCTCCCTTTGCAATGACGTCTTTATTTGTTTCAACAACCAATGATATTGCAGGCTCTCCTGATGTTACCTCTATAGCGTCCAGCTCAACTGAGTAAGATTTATCGCCCACTTTGTATGAAAGCATAGGTTTTGAGGAGTACCCTGATCCTATTTTTCGTGTATATGTGGATACAAAGTTCTCGCCGGACTTGACTAGTTCCTTATAATCTACAGCACCACTCAATGGATCTGTTATCTCAACGTTTGTTACATGTAGTGTTCCGACATTGTTTACAGTGTATGTGATTTTAGACTCTGTATTCGGTTCTCCTGAAAGCGGCACAACTACACGACTAAACTCCACTTCAGGCTCAGCCATGGACTCCGAGAACGTTACAACCAACGATTGTGTCTTAATCGTAGTGCCATCAACAATCCATTTCAGTGTGAGTTCTACGTCTTTACCCACTTGAGTTGAATCAATTTGCATGGTTCCTGTTTTAGTTACTGTTTGACCTGCATATATATCTCTGAAGTTAATAATCTGTAAATCATTAAGTAACACTTCTGCACTTCCCATTACATAGGCACTATTTGAGTAGTGTTCAATTTTCACAGTTAAATCCACTAAACCACCACCCTCAGGAACTGAAGTAGGATTCACCGAATATGTTACTTCAAAATAATCATAGTCAGCATATGCAATGCTTTGCGGTAATATTACAAAAGCACATAAAATCGCTATTATTAGTATCATCAATGTTTTTTTCATCAAAATCCTCCTAGATCTCATAGGCAAGTGTTAATTAGTATCTTTCTCTAAATAGTCATTCATTCCCGGTGTATTCCAGTACTCTGGCAACAATTCTTCGAGCCTTTTATAATTACCTTCTTTGTCCAATATGACCTTAATGTCTTTTCCCTCTTTGGATACCTGCATCATCAGCTCTCTGCATCTACCACATGGTGGTAATACCTTTTCCACATCTACTGCTACAATCATATCAATCTCAGTTTTATGATCTTTTAACATATCACTAATCGCAGAGCATTCTGCACAGTGTCCCAAAGAACAGTAGAATTCTACATTAATGCCTGTATATACATTTCCATCCTTTGTGACTAAAGCAACTCCGACAATACCGGATACCAGTCCGTTGGGCAGTGTTATTTCCCCTTGAACTTCTTCAGCTTTTTTGATTAATTCTTCTACTGATATCATATTATTCTCCAATAAATATTATATATTATTATATCACACAATATTGCAAAAGTATTAATATTTGATTAATATTTATAGCTTTGCTTATTGTAGTTCATTGACATAAAAATCCTTAAATTATATATAAGAAGCTTTACTAGTCTATACTAAAGAGCACAATATTCAAATCTTGCTCTTTCATTTCTTAATCTAAGTATACTTTGAAAGACTTCTTTTCATGAAAAACTCCTATCAT
>JAGLOK010000116.1 GCA_023139005.1 Clostridiales bacterium
ATTCCACGAATTAAAACTTCTTGAATTGGTCCACATCGAGTACAAACACTGTCGCACCGCCCACGACGACTTCTATCGGAAACGGAATGTATCCACCGTTTCCACCTGACATCGGAGAAGGTGTCGTTGCGATTTGTTTTCTGGATTTACATACCTTTTCAATGATATCCATTGCCTCAGACAGCTTATCTGCCTGCACACCAACCATGAGTGTTGTATTTCCGGCTCTTAAAAATCCTCCAGTAGTTGCAAGCTTTGTAACGCCATATCCTTCACCCATCAATGCGGTGATCAGACGGTTTGCATCCTCATCTTGTACAATCGCCATAATCATTTTCATATATATTCCTCCAATAGCTTGGTTGTTGTTAATTTTATCATAGTCGTCTATACCCTCATTATAGACTAATCAGTGGTTGTTTTCAATGATATTGTCCACTACAGATGCAATAGTAGCTGCAATACTTTCTATCGTATCACTGGCGTTGATGACTGTGATTGTTGGGTCATTTTTCGCAATTTCTGCAAACCCAATATTCACCCTTTCAAAGAAAGATACCGCTTCTTTTTCAAGTCTATCTAAGTCTTTTCCTGATTGGTTTAGTCGATTGTGCACACTTTCAGGGTCCAGCATGATGAAAAACGACATGTCTGGATATATTCCATCTATAGCGCCTGCGTTTATGGATGCGATTGTATCTCTTCCTAGTTGCCTTCCATATCCTTGATAGGCAATCGATGAATGCAAATACCGATCACATATCACAATCTTGCCTTCTGCTAATGCTGGTTTGATGACTTTATCTACATGCTCTGCTCTGGATGCAGCATAAAGCAATGCTTCACACATTTTGTTCATCCCTGCATTCTCATTACCCAATACTAATTCGCGTATCTTTTCGCTGATTTTTGTCCCACCGGGTTCACGTGTCACGATGAACTCATATCCTTTATTGCGCAAATGCTCACATAGCAAATTAAACTGTGTAGTTTTTCCGCAACCATCCATGCCTTCAAAAGTAATAAACATATATTTTATTTCCTCCGATAATATTATATCACATTCTTATCACTGGGATTTTATTATTAATAACACCAAATATGGCTCCCCCAGCTTTATCAATCTCACATAGGTAGTGTATTTGTTTTCTAGTGATCTTCTCTCCTGGTAGTATCAAGACCGTTCCTGGTGGATATGCACCGATGGGCACAGCTGCCACTAACCCTTTACATTTCTTGATTTTACAGTATTGTACGTTCTTCATCCATGCTTTTTGTATACTGATGATTTTCTTTCCCGCTTTGGGCATCTTCGGAATAGTGGTTTTTCCTTTTTTGACATCCAAATCTTCCAGTGCATCAAAAAACCATTCATCACAATCAATAGCATCATATATTGTCATGATCGCAACAGCATATCGAAAGTCTGCCATTTCCAATTGAATGTTATATTTCTTATAAAGACTTCTGTATAAGGCAAATCCTCCGCCTACTTCCTGTGCATCGATTACTACTCTGCACATATCTTGATCTACATAGCCCATTTCCTGCGCCCAAGATGCATCTATGCACCGAATATGTTTTAATGTGTTGATTTTCACTCTGAGTTTTTTACATTCCTCTGCTCTTTTAGTCCATTTACTTATTTGCATAGCATCAATGGAGTCCTCCAACGTTTTTGCAATCAGATGTGAAGGACTTGTTGTATTTATTGTTCTGAGTATGTTTGCGATAGTTTTTATATCAATGCCTTTTGCGCAATGCAAAAATGCGCCTTGTGTCAATGCACCAAGCGTCTTGTGTGCGCCATGCACCCACATGTCCGCATATTTTCCCACACTCATCGGCAATGCTTTTGAAAATGCAAAGTGTGCACCATGTGCTTCATCACACAAAAGCAAAACATCCTTTCCTACTGATGCTTTTTTAATCTTTCTTAAATCAATACATCTACCATAATAATCGGGGCTGGTAATGATGACTGCATATTTCCCCTTTGTTTGGTTAATTTTATGGATAATCTGAGCTTCAGGGCTATTGTACATTTGACGACTTTCATCATACTCAGCTTCAACAATATCAAGTTTCACATTGTATAGACAGCATGCATTGATAACACTGATATGAGAGTTTCTCATTGCAATGATTCTGCGTCCTGAAATCTTCGCATAAAGCACCATTGCTTTGATACCTGCTGTTGCTCCTATAGTAAGAAAAAAGCTTGCACGAGAAGAATATACACGACTTAGTTGCCTTTGTGCCTTTGCGTATGCACCAGTGGGCATGTTGAAGTCATCGGTTTGTGGTATTTCTGTATTATCAAGTGGAAATGTATATCCTTTGTGCCCCGGCATGTGTAGCCGTAATGTGTTGTTTTTGTTGTATTTTGATAGAGCTTGTTTAATGTGTCGCATTTATGTGACGATATCCGGTTTGCGATGCTGCTTGTTTTTGCGTTGTTCAATCGCGCGCACAAGCTGCCTAACAAACTCTTCTGATGGACTGAAAACAGCTTCATACGTCACATCATCTTTTGTATATACTATAGAATATCTATTTGCTTGCTGAACATAAAGTTTGTGCGTCTTTGTTATTATTTTATCCGACTCGTCGCTTTTGACATGTGGACGAAATGAAACAACGTCCCATATGAATACATTGACTATGATATGGATGCGTTTTCCTAGCATGCGCTCTATAATCAACTCATCATCAAATAGTGAATAGCGATACTGTGTTACATAGTATTTAATTACAAAAAAAGATAAGCCAATCAATAATACATAGATAACATACTCAAGGTTTTTAACACCAAAATAGTTTTCAATAAACCCAATCAAAACCGATAAGAAAATCACAAAAATTGTGATTGCTGCAATCAATAACAATCCTTTATATCCTGCGGAGCTTTTTCTTGTTGCGATTTCACGTATCATCATTCACCTAGAGGTTTCATATTCTATTAATTATTAATCAAATGAAATAGGTTCTGTTTTGTTCATTATATAATCTATCACTTTATATACGTTTTCATAGTTTTCAGAATAAATCATTACTGCTAGCACTTTCCCTTTTGGATCTATTCCAAGTTCTAAAAGTCCCATTGCATTGTCCAATGGTAATCCATATAACTTTGCAACTTCATTGTCTGAGTTATTGCTTGCAAACTTATATGCATCAATATCCACATCTTCTGCATATTCATATTTCCCTGCGATATCTTCAAGGGATATGTATGCACCTCCTTTGGCATACATTTCATATACGGCTTTTGGCAAAATCTGAATATCATCTTCTTTGGCAGCCATCCTTGCAAACATGACATCATAAAAAGTAAAACCACTTGAAGTATCCTCAGCATTAAATCCAAAAGCATAGATATTCACTTCTTGTTGGTCATCTGGTAGCGTGGCGAGAATATCTTCTTCCCAAATTGTTTCAAACACTTCATTGACGGTTTGTCCGATATAGTTGATATCCACCTTGAATTCTTTGGGAACAATAGGTCTGGTCATATTGAAAATCAAAGAAAATACCAGCACTCCTGCAGTTATCATTACAAAATATAACCACTTCCCATAGTGAAAATGGTTCTTGAATCGTTCTTTTGTGATTTTCAGATTAATCATACCTATTCCTTTGGCCTCATCGTTGGGAAAAGTAACACGTCACGAATCGACGCTGTGTCAGTCAACAACATTACAAGCCTATCTATTCCCATACCTAAGCCACCGGTTGGAGGCATGCCATATTCAAGTGCTCTAATGAAGTCTTCATCAACAGTATAATCCTTGTCGCCATGTTTGAGCTTTGCTTGTTGTACAAATCTCTCTTTTTGATCAATGGGATCATTAAGTTCTGTAAATGCATTGCCCAATTCGCGTCTGGATGCAAATAGTTCAAATCTCTCTGTTAATAGGTCTGTGTACTTTGTTTTCTTCGCTAAAGGAGATACTTCTATCGGATAATCATATATAAAAGTCGGCTGCACCAACTCTTCTTCTACTTTTTGTTCAAAGAACTCATTTAGCAATACACCCCATGTTGGATCCTCTTCGGATTTTATATGATGTTTTTTCGCTTCTTTTATAGCATGTGTATCATCACCAACAAATTCCATAAAGTCGACACCCACATATTTTGCAACCGCTTCTGCCATTGTCAACCTAGTATAAGGAGTCTTAAATGATATCTCTTCATCTTGATATGTGATATCTCTTGTTTCTAATACTTTATCGAGAACAAAAGAAAACAGTTCTTCTACACGCTCCATAATTCCCATATAGTCTGTATACGCTTCATATGATTCAATAGATGTAAACTCTGGGTTATGTTTATAACTCATGCCTTCATTTCTAAATATTCTTCCGATTTCATAAACTCTTTCAAA
>JAGLOK010000117.1 GCA_023139005.1 Clostridiales bacterium
CACCAACTATTAGGCGCTTTAATGCAAGCTCAGTTTCTACCCGTAAGAACATGTCGATATCTAGTGTATTATGGTGTGTCTTAAAAGGTTTTGCAGCAGAATTTGTCGCATGATTGTGCAATACAGGCGTTTCTACTTCTAAGTATCCTTGACTATCCATATACTCTCTTATGGCGGATATGACTTTACTTCTGATTTTAAATGTATCTCTGACTTCACTATTAACTATCAAGTCAACATATCTTTGGCGATATCTCAAGTCAGCGTCTTTTAATCCATGATACTTTTCAGGTAATGGTAAAAGAGACTTTGCAAGCAGCAAAATTTCATCAGCTATAACTGATATTTCTCCTCGTTGCGTTTTGAAAACTTCGCCCTTAACACCTACGATGTCTCCAATATCCAGTTTTTTAAATGCTTTGTATTCATCTTCGCCCAAAATATCGCGTTTTGCATAGATTTGCAATGTTCCTTCTTCATCCAAAACATGTGCAAATGAAGCCTTACCCATGATGCGTTTGCTCATGAGTCTTCCTGCGATGGATACTTTGGTACCTTCAAGTTTCTCAAAATTATCGAGTACACTGCTCGTAGAATGGGTTTTATCATATTTTACGATATCATAGGGGTCACGTCCGGCTTCGCGAAGCCTAGCAAGTTTCTCTCTTCGCACCTTTATTAACTCATTAACATTAACCTCAGGTTGCGTATTTTCCTTGTTGCCGTTCATGTGATCTCCTTATTTTATCGATGTATTGCTGTGATTTGAACTTCCTTTTTACCGCTTGGAGAATGATACTTAACAATCTCTCCTATGTGCTTTCCGAGTAGTGCTACGCCAATCGGTGATTCATTGGATATCTTGCCATCAAATGGATCTGCTTCACCGGAGCCAACGATTGTATATTCAAATTCATTATTATTCGTCGTATCCTTTATGTGTATTACAGCACCTAGCACAACAGTATCTCCTGCGATTGAAGAGTTATCTATAATCTCAGCGCGACGAAGTGTTGCAGTGATTGTTAGAATCTCACCTTCCATAAAGGCTTGCTCGTTCTTTGAGTCTTCATATTCTGAGTTTTCGGACAAGTCTCCTAGCGCAATAGCAGCCCCGATACGTTCTGCTACTTCAATTCTTTTTGAATTTGTTAGATACTCCAATTTGTTCTCTAATTTTTCATATCCTTCTTTTGTTAAATAGATTGGTTTTTTTTCTGGCATGTTCTGTCCCCTTTGCTACAAATAATTAAGTATAGGTATATATACCCTATATCGTGAATTTCATTCCTATTTACTATATTAACGTTATATCTTCATTTATCATCAACAAATTATAGTAAATCACCTTGCTAAAGTCAAGTTATATTGTTTTAACTTACACAGACACGTTCTGCAAATGAAATGATATCTTCAACAGTCTTTACTTTCACTGCTTCATTTCGAAGACTTGCCGCGTTTTTTTCTCCTTTGATATACCACGTTAAGTGCTTTCTCATCATCATCACGGCATTTCTTTCGCCATATATTCCGAGAAGCCCTTTTGCATGTCTTACAGCATCGCTCATTATCGTTTCTATGCTTGGTTTTTTAATGACATTTCCTGTTTCAAAAAAAGTCTTGATTTGCTCAAATAGATATGGTCTGCCTTGTGCTACACGTCCCACCATGATGCCATCACATCCGGTTTCATCCAGCATTCTTTTTGCATCAACTGCAGACTTGATGTCGCCATTTCCAATGAGTGGTATGCCAATTTCGTTCTTCAATTGTGAAATTAAAGTCCAGTCTGCATGATCTGCATAGAATTGTTGCCTTGTTCGTGCATGTAAGCATATCATCTGTGCACCTGCTTTTTGCATTCTTTTTGCAAAGGGTATTGCGTTAATCGTATCCTCATCCCACCCGGATCGTATTTTACATGTAACTATTTTCCCCGTCTCACCTGCAACTGCCTTTACTATTTCCTCTGCGATATCCGGTGTTTTCATTAAAGCACTTCCTGCACCACCCTTTACTATTTTGGGCGCAGGACACCCCATGTTGATATCGATAATGT
>JAGLOK010000118.1 GCA_023139005.1 Clostridiales bacterium
TTGGATACTTATTTAGTAGCACACTTAAATTCTTCTCCTATGTTTATGCCACGTAAACCGAGGAATACTAGCAAGTCAATAGAAAAGGAAATACACGATAAAGAATCACGTTATTTTGTTGCGAAAGATAGTGAGAAGATAATTGGTTATATCAAAATATCTGATTCCGGTGAGACGTTTGCATGTGAAGCTAAGGATATGGCCAATATCTGTGGTGCATATCTTCTACCTGAATATAGAGGTCGTGGTATATATACTGCTCTGCTTTCCTATCTGATGGATGTACTCATCGAAGAAGGCATTGCTCGCTGTGGTGTTGACTTTGAAAGCTTGAATCCAACAGCAAGTGGATTTTGGCTAAAACATTTCATACCATATACATACAGTGTCACTCGTAGAATTGACGAAAGAGTATATAAACCTTAGCTATGCTTATCAATAATTGTTGGTATAACTAATGCTTTATAAGTATCCCAAACTTGAAGCAGAAAATAAAGATGAATAAAAAAACTTCAGTTGACATCCTCAATGAAGATTGACCGTATTATCCATGAACCTGCAAGATTAAAGATACTATTGTTCTTGCTCATGGTTGAAAGTGCTGACTTTGTCTACTTGATGCAAAAGCAGGGTTGTCAAAAGGAAATCCTTCTTCGCATTTAAGCAAATCGGAACAAGAAGGATATATCAAAGTGCAAAAAGAATTTGTCGATAAGATTCCAAGAACTCTAATGTCATTATCAAAAAAAGGTGAAGATGCGTTCAATGAATACAAAGAAAAGATGATGAATCTTTTGTCTGGGCTATGAAGCGGGCAAATGTTAATTTACTTAAGTTATATAAATTATACTTAAAAGTATTGACATAATATTACAACACGTTTAGAATGAAAGTATGAAAGCAGATATCTTTGCAATCAGCCGAAGAGGTGGGCGTAAACATAACGATGACTACTGCGGCTATATCAAATCATCATCAGGACTATTTCTCGCACTCGCAGATGGTCTGGGTGGCTACGCCGGTGGACAGACAGCATCACGTATCGCAATCACTGCAGCGCTTGCTGTTGCTGCAAAAAGCAAATTGAAAGATAATCCTACGCAAACAATATCTGATGCAATGCAAGCTGCACAATTGTCTGTTATCGACAGGCAGAAAGATAACCCTGAAATATCACACATGAGAACTACAATGACAGCAATGAGCATCACCTCTACAGGAAAGACCAATTATGCACATGTTGGTGACTCTCGAATCTACATCTTTAGAGATGAGGACATCTTCAAGCGTACACTTGACCATAGTGTTCCGCAACTCATGGTCAGTAGTGGTAAGCTTGAAGAAGATAAAATTCGCTTTTCGACCAATCGCAACCAGTTACTACACTCACTAGGTGATGCAAGCGACAGAAAGATTGAACATGCACCGGATTGTACACTTAGACCTGGAGATGCTATCTTGATGTGTTCTGATGGCTTCTGGCAATATGTATACGAAGGAGATATCCTCGCTATGCTTAAATGGGCACCGACTGCAAAAAGATGGGTGCTTCGTATGGAAGATTTATTGCAAGATGCAACAGTTGGTAAGAACAATGATAACTATAGTGCATTGGCTGTTATTTTAAGCTAGTGTATATTGAGTAACTCTCGTCGCCTACATGTGAACTAAATATATTAAAAAACTATTATGACCTATAGCCGTAATAGTTTTTACAATATTCTTCTCTGAAAGCGGATGTGTACACAGCCATGAGCTTTTGTCAAATCATACTACTCTCGCCGAAAACCTGTTTGGCGAAGATTAACGCTATTGAGCGCTTAGTAGTCCTTGCTGGATTCAAGTACCACTGTGATTTCGAGTGTTTCTTCTGTGTCAGACCTGAAGATTGTAAATGTCATTTCATCCCCAACCTCGCTTTCGTTAATTGCTACAAACAAATCCTGAAAAAACACAATCGGTTCACCATCAACATGTGTGATAATATCTTTTACCAGCAATCCTGCCTTTTCAGAAGGACCGTTTTCTGTTAGTTCATCAATGTACATTCCTTGTGGTAATTTATAATACTCTGCATCAGCTTTTGTGATAATACGTCCTGATATTCCAATAAATGGTCGTACAACCTCGCCTTCTTCCATCAAGTCTTTTACTATTGGCTCAACCACATGACTGGGTATTGCAAATCCGATGCCTTCTGCCGAAATAGTAGTACCATAGGAAGTGGAGCCTGCATATAGTGTCTTTAGTGTGTTGATTCCAATCAACTGCCCCGCGCCATCAACAAGTGCGCCACCACTGTTACCGGGGTTAATAGGCGCATCCGTTTGAAGCATTTCAAAATTGATTCCACCCACTTCAACATCGCGTCCTACTGCACTAAGGATTCCTGCTGTTACTGTGATTGCACTGAAGTCATCGGATAATGGATAGCCAATGGCAATCGCGAGCTCCCCTGCTCTTGCAACTTCGCTGTCTCCAAACTCCATGTAGCTAAGGTCTTTTTCATCAATCTTTAGTACTGCTAGATCAACATATCGATCACTGCCTATGATTTCTGCATTATAGACTTCTCCATTGGTAAGCGTTACTGTTATTCTGGTATTTCCATCGATTACATGATGGTTTGTAACGATATATCCATCCTCTGTGATGATAACTCCCGAGCCTGATGCTTGAGGAACTTCTTTTACTTCAGCATTACGACCAAATCCCGCAGCGTCTGAAGTTTGTGTATAATTGATGATACCAACAATCGCTGGACTTACCCTTTCTACGATGTCGGGTATCGCGCCACTTTCGATATAGGTAACTGATTTTTCAACCACTTCTATCCTTGTTATTTGTTCCATTGTTTGTACTGCTTCGGGGGTTGGTGTTACTACAACAGTGGTACTTGTTACTTCAATATCCTGCAAAGACTTTGTTGTATTTATTTGTGGCATAACATATTGTACAACTAATACTCCTGCAACTGCGAGTGCAATGATTACGATTGCAATTGCAATCAATCCTCTTCTTTTTGGTGGTTCATTATCGTAATATGTAAAATCATTCATTTTCCTGTCTCCTATTTCTATCTTATGTACATTGTACTACTTCTTTTTGAACAATATTTTAACACTGTGTGAATAATGTTAGACTTCTATATCCTCTTGTGCAAGATCGAGGACAAATGCAAAGCTTGTGCCCTTACCAATTGTTGAATTCACGGTAATCTTGTGTCCATGTTGTTCAACGATGTTCTTGACAATCGATAACCCAAGACCAGTTCCCTTTTTGCTAGTATGAGATTTGTCTGATTTGTAGAATCTTTCAAATACAAACGGTAGGTCTTCTCTTGGGATTCCTTCTCCTGTATCATTTACACCCACTAAAGCTTTACCTTCGCAAACATGAGTCCATAGTGTGATGGTTCCTTCTTCTGAAGTAAATTTGATGGCATTATCTATTAGGTTGACAAATATCTGCTCTATCCTATCAGCATCTGCACATACCATGCAGAAATCTTGCCTAAAGTTTACCTCAACATTGATTCCTTTGTCTTCAATCTTATCGATATAACGAATTAAAATGCGACGCATTTGTTCATTGATATCATATACTTTTTTATTCAATGGAAATGTTCCCGATTCAATCTGGGATAAATCCAGTAATTCTTTAATTAACTTTGTTAGTCTTGTTGTTTCGCTGACGATAATCCCTAAATACTGCTCATTATCTTCACTTTCAATCGTACCATCCAGCATTCCTTGTGCAAATCCATGAATTGATGTAAGTGGCGACCTTAATTCGTGGGATACATTAGCAACAAAACCTGTCCTTAGCTCTTCTTGCTTTGCTAGCTCCTCTGCCATATTATTGAAGCTTTCAGCTAATGTCCCTATTTCATCTGTTGATTCAATCTTTACTCTTTTGCTTAGATTGCCCTTGGCAATCTCTTTGGTCATTTTACTCATTTCTTTGAGTGGTTGCGTTATGTGGGATGATGAGATGAAAACCAGTATAAGCGAGACAACGACTGCTATTATGGATGCAGTTCCAATTTGACGATAAATAGGTAAAATATTGGGCTCAAGGTTTGATAACTCCGTATGAATAAATACAACAAACGGTATCTCTTCATCAAAGATAACAGGTTGTGCAATGGTAAGCATCGGCTTTTTGAAGCGTGACATGAACTCGTTTTCCCATATCACTTGTTTTCCTTCTAAAACGATTTGCAAATAATCCTGTATCTCCTTGATGGTAAGCTGTTTCATTTCGTCAGGTGCATCTTCATTTTCTCCTCGTAGCGACCGAATCTTGCCGTATCTATTAACAATCCACAATTCTGAATTGCTTTTCTCCATAGACAATTGGATAGACTCTATAAATACCCTTTGTGCACTATCTGGAACAAGCGAAGGACGCACTAGCATCTCTGCATACAACTCTGCATCTTCAACGAGTTCTGCTTTTGCGATATTCAGATAATCTCTGCGGTATAATTGTGTCATGACGACACTCTGTAGCATAAGAATGAATGTAATTATTAATAAAAATGTTATCAGTATTCTCAGAAATACTGTCTTGAACATTATTTCACCTCAAACTTGTAGCCTACGCCCCAAACTGTTTTGATCTTCCATGGCAGCTCTGCATCAATTGGAAACTTCTCACGTAGTCTCTTTACATGAACATCAACCGTCCTTGAATCACCAAAATAATCAAATCCCCATACTTGTTCTAATAATTGTTCACGGGTGAAAACATTGTTCTTGTGACTTGCAAGATAGTACATTAATTCCATCTCTTTTGGAGGTAATTCCATTTCTTTTCCATAATATAAGACTGCATAGTTGTCCATGTTTATTTCAAGCTCTTCAAACTCTAGCAGAGTGGAGATCTTTTCTTTGGGTTCGCTTCTGCGCATTACAGCTTTTACCCTTGCCATGAGTTCCTTTGGATCAAATGGCTTGACGATATAGTCATCTGCACCCAACTCTAGGCCTAAAACTTTATCAAACGTCTCCCCTTTTGCGGTGAGCATAATGATTGGAACATTTGAATTCTTGCGTATCTCACGACATACAGACCATCCATCCATTCCAGGTAGCATGATATCCAGCAGGACAAGCTTTGGGTTGGTGTTTCCAAACACTTCTACTGCAGTATCCCCTCTATGAACACATTCAACTGAATAGCCTTCCTTTTCTAGATATAGTCTGATGAGTCTACCGATGTTGATATCGTCGTCTATTACTAATATTTCAGGATAATCGTTCATAATACTCTCCCATTTCTTTCTCGTTTATTCTAATACTATACCCTTTTGATATGTATATTGTTTGTTCATATTATTAAATAACTGTAAATTACGTTTCACTTATTATTTGAGATACTGCTTTATAATGCGTCTTTAGTGATGGATATAGTCCTTTGTATACTTCATAGTACTTTTCATATACCTTTGCGTTCTCTAAGATTGGACTTAATTTGCTCACCTGCTTAATTGTCGCATCACACGCTTCAGGCACACTGCTATACACACCTACACCAACGCCTGCGAGAAGCGCTACACCAAGTGCACCGCCTTCTTTTGAGTTGATAGTACATATATCCGTATTAAACATGTCTGCCATGATTTGACGCCACAGCGAACTGCGTCCACCGCCGCCTGATGCTCTGATTTCCTTTGTGTTTACGCCCATGTCTCTCATCATATTCAAGCAATCCAGCAACGAATACGATACGCCTTCCATAACAGAACGAATCATATATCTTCTATCGTGCTTTGCAGAAATTCCAAAGAATACACCTTTTGCATCAGCATCTAGGTGTGGTGTGCGCTCTCCCATAAGATAAGGTAGGTACAGGAGTCCACTACATCCTGGTTCTACTTGCTGTGCTTGTTGTCCCATCAGTTCATAAGGATCAACGTTAAGACGCTCTCCCATGATTTTTTCAACTGAACACATTTCATCTCTTAACCATCTATATGAAAGACCAGCACCATTGGTGACCCCCATGTTGTGCCATGCATGGGGTACTGCGTGACAGAATGTTTGTATGCTGCCGTTTGAGGAAATATTCATCGTGTCAGTATGTGCAAATACCACACCACTGGTTCCGATGGTTGCAGAGATGATACCACTTCTTACAATACCATTACCCACTGCACCTGCTGCCTGGTCTCCTGCGCCACCGCCAACGGGTGTGCCTTCTGCAAGGCCTGTTAGCTCTGCTGCTTCTTTGGATATCAATCCGCTTATTTCATACGATTCATATACAGGTGCCAACCATTCATATTGAACATCAAGCTTGTCCAGTACTTCTTTTGACCATTGTCTTTTTGCAACATTCAAGTATTGCATGCCTGAAGCATCGGATACTTCTGTTGCGAACTCTCCTGTGAGCTTAAATCGAATATAGTCTTTTGGAAGCAGTATTTTTGTTATTTTCTCATAGATTTCAGGTTGATTGTCTTTGACCCACATCACCTTTCCTGCTGTAAATCCTGTAAGTGCAGGGTTTGCTGTGAGCTCTACAAGTCTCTTTGCGCCCACCAAATTGGTGATCTTTTCACATTGTGCTGTAGTGCGTTGGTCACACCATATAATCGATGGTCTTAAAATATTATTGTCTTTACCAAACAACACCATACCATGCATTTGTCCTGAAAGTCCAAGCCCCTTAATCTCTGTCTTTTTGGCACCTTTCTTCTTCATAACCTCAGCGATAGTTAGGTATGTTGCCTCCCACCAGTCTGCAGGATCCTGCTCTGCCCAACCCATTTGCGGCTGTGACATTGGATATTCATACGAAGCACTGGCAATAGTATTTCCTTCTAGGTCAAATAGCACAGTTTTCGTGCCTGAAGTTCCGATATCGATTCCGATTAAGTATGCCATCAATTTCCCACCTAAAACAAATTTTTCTATCCAACTATATTTTACCACATTTTTAAATTGTTTGAGTAGTTACTTTAGTTCTACAATTGTAACCCCGGATTCGCCTTCGCCATATTTGCCTAGTCGGTAGTTTTTGACAATGGGATGCTTTTTCAAATGACGATGTATTTGCTCTCTCAATACTCCTGTACCTTTACCATGAATAATACTTATTTTGGACAAGTGCGAGGAATATGCTCTATCGAGGTACATGTCTACTTCCATAATTCCCTCTTCCGAGTTTCTACCGCGAATATCAATTTCCATTGATATTCTCTCCATACTCAACCCATTACCTTTGGACTTTACTGGAACTTGAATAGGTTTTTGCTCAGATCTTTTTAGGTTTGCTATATTGGTCTTTAATTTCATCACACCTGCTTGTACTTGAACATCACCTTTTTTGTTGGGCTCGGATATGACTGTTGCAGGTGTATTGGAGTCTATTAGGATAACGCCCTCTCCTTTGATGAGTCCTTTGGGGATTTCGTTGTTTTTTATAGTAACACCTTTAACGTCCACCGACTTTTGAATATCACGCATTGCATCTCTTGCATTTTGAATATCTCTATCTACACTACCGGATTTTGATTCTTTGAGTACTCTAATGATTTCATCGGATTCTCTTTTTGCTTTATCAATTATCTTTTGTGCTTCTTTTTTTGCATCATCAATAATTTTTTTTTGCTGACGCTCCGTGCTTTCACTTTTTTGCTTTGCACGCTTTTCATAGGTCTGAGTATCTTTTCTAATCTGCTCTGCTTTCACACGTTCACTATGCGCCTTTTTCCTGTGGATATCCGCTTTATAGATAACGTCTTCAAGTTTCTTTGCATCCGTCGAAATATGCACTTCTGCACGCTCTATGACATCCTCTTTTAATCCTAAGCGTTTGGATATCTCAAATGCATTACTTCTTCCGGGCATTCCTATTTGCATATGATATGTCGGTGCTAGTTTCTTAACGTCAAACTCCATCGAAGCATTTTGAACACCTTCTTCTGAGAGTGCATATCCCTTTAGTTCACTGTAGTGTGTAGTCGCCATCACTAGTGCATTGGTATCCATCAGTTTTTCAAGTATAGAAACAGCAAGTGCTGCACCTTCTACAGGATCTGTACCTGCACCCAATTCATCAAGTAATATCAAGCAACCATCATTTTGTGAGTCTAGGATTGAAACAATGTTTGTCATGTGTGAAGAAAATGTTGATAGGCTCTGCTCTATGGACTGTTCATCACCAATGTCTGCATAGACTTCTTGCATCACAGATATTTTCGATCTATCTTTTGCAGGGATATGA
>JAGLOK010000119.1 GCA_023139005.1 Clostridiales bacterium
AAAAAGTTTCTTTTCAAAATTTCAATCTTCTTGATAATTATCTTAAGCATTATTCTTTCATTAAATGCAAGGTGGATAAACACGGAGATGTATATGCTTCAAGATGAAAAATATTTAACCGCACCCATCCCGAAGAACATTGATATTCTTAATGTTGGTTCATCACATGGAATGACAAATTTTGAGTATTCATTTTTAGATGATAAATATAGCGGTACAAATCTTGGAAGAGCCATGCAAATGTTTTATTATGATCTCGAAATGTTAAAGAAGAATAGAAATAAAATCAATAAAGAGGCAGTTGTCTTTATTCCTATATCATATTTTAGCTATTTTCAATATTTTGATGAAACCCATTTTAGTGAAAAAGAATATATATACCATTATTTCTTGAATTTTTGGCAAGTGAAAAACAAGTCATTACTAAAAGCCTTGGAACACAAATGGTTACCGATATTATTCATAAGAGAAGACCAAATAAAATACCTTTTTCACGATGAGGAGGGTGCAATCAAGAATTATGATAAAGTATTTGCCCAGAGCAAGCTTCTAGATGAGTCTGGTGAAATTGATATGGAGAGATTGCTAAAAGCAAGAGATAGGACAGTTAAAGTACATACTGAGGGTTTTGAAAGAGGAACAAGTCAGGTGGCTATAGACAAATTGAAAGAAATGCTTGAATATTGTAAAAAGAACAATTATCAATGTATTCTAATTACAACGCCTTTTACTTCGCAATATAATGAAGCTTTTGCAGATAGTTTTTATGCTGATTTTTATGAAACCACAACGCAGATAGCAAATGAATATGATGTTCCATATTGGGATTACTCTCATGAAACATTATTTTCGGATGATCCATATCTTTTTTATGATGATGATCATCTCAATCATAAAGGGAGAAAAGCGTTTTCTGAAATGATAGTTGACAGAGCAATAGATGAGGGGTATTTAACAGATGATGAGAATTAAAACACTAAATGTTGCAATACAAGAAAGGAAGATAAATGTTATTTAATTCATTTGAATTTACGCTTTTTTTTCCAATAGTTATAATACTGTATTTTCTTCTGCCACATAAATTCAGATGGGTATTGCTTCTCTTATCAAGCTATATATTTTACATGGCCTGGAAACCTGAATATATAATACTAATTATCATTTCAACGCTAATTGACTACTCAATGTCTATTTTAATGGAGAAGTCTAGCAATAAGAGAAGAAGAAAAATCTATTTACTTGTTTCCATCATCACCAATCTTGGATTATTGATTGTATTTAAGTATTTTAACTTTCTCTTTGATTCAGTTTCAGCTCTGTTTGCAAACACAGATATAACTTCTCCTGTCCGAAGCTTCTCTTTATTGTTACCTATGGGTATATCCTTTTATACTTTCCAAACCCTTAGCTATTCTATTGATGTATATCGCAAAAAGAGGAAAGTTGAACGACATCTCGGTTATTTTGCGCTTTATGTATCATACTTTCCGCAGCTTGTTGCAGGCCCAATTGAACGTTCTGATAGATTAATACCTCAACTTAGGCAGAAAAATATTTTTAACTATGATCGGGTTAAACAAGGAATGCAACGTATGCTTTGGGGGGTTTTTCAAAAAATTATTATTGCGGACACTATAGCAATAGTTGTAGAAACTGTATATAGTTCTCCTAAGGAACATACAGGGTTATCGTTTGTGATAGCCACAGCAATTTTTGCAGTTCAAATTCTTTGTGATTTTGCTGGCTATACAAATATCGCCATAGGATGTGCTCAAATTATGGGGATAGAGCTAATGGAAAACTTCCGTCAACCCTATTTTGCAGTGTCCATTAGAGATTTCTGGTCACGATGGCATATTTCGCTGTCTACATGGTTTAGAGACTATTTATATATACCTCTAGGAGGCAATAGGGTAAAAAAACCTCGGTATTATTTCAATATCATGGTTACATTTCTTATTAGCGGCTTATGGCATGGTGCAAATTGGACATATGTATTTTGGGGTGGATTACATGGAGTATATAGTATCATTGAGGATATACTATCATCAATAAGAAAGGCTATTGGTCTTAAACCTTTAATTAAAAAACCGTGGTTAAAACGATTTGTTTCCACAACATTTGTTGTAATCCTTGTTGGGTTCTCTTGGATCTTCTTCCGTGCAGAAAATCTAAATGACGCGTTTTATATAGTAAGCCATTTGATTGAAGGCGCAGGTATGTGGATAAGACCATCATACATAAAAGTAATTTGCGAACAAATCAATCTAGATTTCATGGAAGTACTCCTCCCTCTTATTTTTGGAATGATAGTTATGATAATTATGTGGATACAAAAAGAAACTGGTAAGAATCCATATGAGTCCTTCAACAAACTGCCTACAATTATTCGTTGGATAGTATATATTGCTTTCACTTTAGCGATAATTGCTCAATTTGTTTTGAGCAATAATACATCTCAATTTATATACTTCCAATTCTAAGGTGTGAAATGAAAAGATTCTTATTAAAAATGGGTATCTATTTAATAATTATTTTTAGCGTATTATTCTATTTGAATTACAGATGGACAAACACTCAAGTATATGAAGTAATAGGCGAAACCTACAGGATGAAAAATATTCCTAATGAAATAGAGATAATAAATTTGGGATCTTCACACGCACAATTTGCGATAGATTACAACAGTCTCAAAGAATATAAAGGCTACGACTTTTCAATTCCTGCACAATCATTCATGTATGATTTAAATATTCTCAAACAGTATCAAAAGCACCTTTCAGATGACTGTGTTGTCATAATACCAATATCATACTTTGATTATTATGAAGACTATCCAATTGATAATGTCATAAAAAGACAAAGACGTTTCTACTATCCAATATTGAATATCAATAGAATTAAATACTTGAATATTCTTGATATTTTAATTTATAAGTGGCTACCAATATTGAATATTGATAAAGAAAATCTTGTTTATATTGTCGAGGATGACAAGAATGCTATATCTAATTATGAAAGAAAATTTCAGCAAAACAAATATTACTCTTCTGAAACTCAATCCATCGATATTGATGGGTTCTTATTTGAGAATGACATAAAAGTTTATGGTCATTCAAAGAACTTTGCAAAAGGAGTTAATCCATATTCTATTGAACAATTAAAAACAATTGTTGAGTATTGTTTAGCTAAAGGATACAGACCCTTGCTAATAACAACGCCTTTTAGTGACTACTATAATGCGGCTGAAGATTTTACTGAGGATTTTTATGAGGAATTTTATCAAATCACCAATAATATTTCCCAACAATATAATATAGAGTATTGGGACTATTCACATGATATTCGCTTTACAAATGATATTACACTCTTTTATGATAACAACCATCTAAACAAGGGAAAAGGGATTAGCCTTTTCTCGTCAATCTTTTTTGACAGATTAAAAATTGAAGGGTATCTAAAATAAAGAATTTAATACTTTCTGTTTAAGTACAAAACAATTTAAGTTTTCTTCACAATGTATTTTATCATTTCAAATGTTTTTTTGTCGAATTTGATTGTTCATACAATAAGTGCCATACAGAAATGCTCCTAAATATTGATATATTTCAAGATATTGATATAATACTTCTATGAATAATTTGATAAAAAAACATAAGAACGAAATAATTATTGCATTATTCGGTATTCTGACACTATTATTTTGCACAAAAAACTCTCCTTTGTTTTATTTCAATGATTGGGTAGATGTAAACTCATTTTTCACTGTTGGAAAAGCAATGTTTAATGGAAAGGTTCTCTACAAAGATATTTTTGAACAAAAGGGTCCCGTATTGTACCTAATACATGGTATTGGATACCTAATTTCAAATACCACCTTTATTGGGGTCTTCATAATAGAGGCAATGTCATTTTCTGTACTCATGATATATTGTTATAAGTTACTAAAATTATTTTACTCCGATACTATTTCCTTAATAGGAACGGCAATTCTACCATTTTTCATACTAAGCTCTAAGTATTTTTGTCATGGAGGTAGTGCAGAAGAATACATTTTGTGTTTACAAATGGTAGCTTTATATCATATTATGTATTATTTCAAAACAGCTTATTATGAAAAAACAATCAATCTGAAACATATATTTGTGAATGGTTCATTATTCAGTTTAACATTTTTGATAAAATATAATATTGCAGTGTTTTGGGTCTTGCCCATTTTAACAATGATCATCTCAATGCTTATAAATAGGCAATATAAAGATGTGCTAAAAAGCGTCGCAATGTTCTTGCTGGGTTGCTCTGTTATCATTGCTCCAATTTTGATATATTTCATAGCAAATAATGCATTGGCAGATTTCATAAACATTTATTTTATCTTTAATGTTAAATTCTACACAGGACCATTGCTCTTTACAGGATCTGTTACTTTTCTAATATATATATTTAAGAATCTTATGGCATTAATAGCTGCATTTAAAATCGAGTATATTGCAATTTTAATAGGTATTTTCTATTTCATTATATTCGTAAAAGGTATTAAATGGTGGCAAAGAATCCTTATTGCTGGAAACTTTGGTATTGTTTTTTCTACAATTTTCTATAATGGAACAAGTCATCCATACTATTCTATGGGTATATCAATCTTTATCGTATTTATGCTAATGGCAGTTTGTAAAATAATAGAATTGATAAAACTACCACAAAAAGGTTTTGCTGTTACATTGATTATGATAGTAATGTTTGGAATTACCTTGTTTCGCAATCCATATCATAGTGTATCAAGAGTTTTTTCTAAAGAGAACACAACAGGAAAGGTGCAATTAGAATTTGCCGAGATAATGAATAAAGAACAAAACCCAACTCTTTTAAATTACGGTTTTCTGGATGGTGGGTTTTTTACAACCGCTGATATCATACCAAACATAAGGTTTTTCCAGAGACAAAACATGATATTTGAAACATATGATTTGCATAAGTCAGAACATTTAAGATACATCAAAGAAAAAGAAGTGGATTTTATTGTGCGACGAATTAAGAAAAGTTATTATACTGGAAAACTTGAGGAAGTACCATATTTGGATGAAAACTATATGTTAATAGCAGAAAATCAGCAACATTTTGAAGGATATGACTTCTTGTACTTTTTATATAAGGTGAAAAGTTAGTATCCTTTTATTAGTACAAAATACCAACCTAAATGCCTGTAAAACGGAATGTTATCATAATTGACAAAGATTTTCCTGTATGCTAGCATGAATCTAATATAAAAAATTCATGATGGAAGATACTATGAAGCATACAATAAAATTCAATTGGAAAAACTTACTTTGGTTGTTTAGTCTCCCATATTTTTATGGATGGTTTCAGTTTGAAATCGCACGAGGTTTCGGAATTCTAATGTATATGGTTTTGTTCTTTGCTCTTGGAGCACAATTGCACTTCTTTAACAAATATTCAAAAGATGTAATCTGCAATTCAGATAACGGAATTAAATTATTCATAACACGTATTTCTTGGATAAGTTTTGTTTCTTTAATAATTCAAATTAGCTTTTTCCAAACAATTGTCGCCTTCCCTGCTTGGCCACATTATTTGATTGCCTTGGGACGGTTTAGCGTTATTTTTGTATCCGTTTTTTGTACTCATCACTTTCTTCTAGAAAAAACATGGAGTTATGAGAAAAAAAGCCGCGTATGGTGGCATATCATTATATATGCGCTTCCATCATTGATTATTTTCTCTGTAGTGTGGCTTGCTTTTTATCCTGCAAATATGTCTCCGGACTCTATAACTGTTTGGCGGATGGCAGTTGAGAATGGTCCATACAACTCTCTACACCCCTTACTCTATACAATGATGACAAAACTACTTTCCTTCCTCTGGGGATCTCCTGCGATAATTGTATTATTTCAGATAATACTATCGTCAACAATAACTGCATACATTGCTTGGAGATTTGACAGCTGGAGATTGCATCCTATTTTATGCGTTGCCTTTGCATTTATCTGTCCACTAATTCCAACTAATTTGATGTACACAGTTACAATTTGGAAAGATGTCCCTTATACATTAGGTCTACTATTACTAATGGTAGAAGTGGTTCGGACATTTCTTGATAATGATTATTATAAGAAATGGTGGAATGTATTAGGTTTAGGAGTGCTACTGTTTTTTATTATGTCACTGCGTCACAACGGTTCAGTGGTTGCAATTATAACTATGTTCATCCTTGCATCATACTGGTTAGTAAGAAAACATAAGAAGAAAGCGATTATCACAGTAGCAGTTATAATAAGTGCTTTAGTTGTCTTTTTATCTGTAAGCTCAATAATTAAGTTTGCTCTAGGAGATAATTATGAGAAAACTGAAGGTAGTGTCGTTCTATTTGCAGTACCTATCCAGGGACTAATAACAGTTAATAATGATGTAGGAGATCAACTTACTCTAGAAGAACAGCAGATTATGGATAAATATATAGATTATGATGGACTGCAATATCATATGAATAAATTTCGAGGAGACTACTGGCGTTATTATGCTCGTGCTTTTGATACTGCAAATTCTGATGCAATATTGGATAACAAACTAGATTTCATCAGAGATTATATAAAGATTGCCAAAAAATATCCAAAAATTGTTTTTAGGTCATACACTACCCAAACTTCATTAATCTGGTCTTCGAGAAAAGGTCACTATGTATCAAATATTGCTTGGACATACCAAGACTCAAATATGCCTGAAACCCTTCAACGAAGTGTTCTTCCAAACCTAAAGGAATGGTTGTTTGAAAACTTAGGCAGACAAACTGAAGGGTACAAGGAAATATTTTGGCTTCCCGCTATTGCTTTTCTAGGAATGCTTATATTATTAGGAGTTGCTTGGCATAGATGGAAACTCGGTGCACTTGTGGTTTTTAGCCCAGTATTGTTTAATGCCATAACTCATCTAATAAGCATGGAGGCGCAAGATACTCGATACATTTATGTGAACTTTTCTGCATTACTAATATTTCTGATGTTCGCTCTGATGAAAAAAAAGGACAATCCACAATCTAGTGAAATCAAGATTCCACCTCCAACTGTAAATTTAACAGATTAACCCTCTTCCTTGCACTACAAGTAAAATCATCAGCTGTTGCTATTAGGGTATACTGCAAAAGCTATCAATGTACCTATAATATCTAAAATGAATTGAGGCAACTAACAATTCATCTATTGTTATGATAAATTCAAGTATGATATAATATGCAAACAAAACAATCATGGAGGAATTATGCTATATAGCGAACAAGATTATTTAGATATAACACTTACTAGAAAGAGATTCTGGTTTCAGATATTAGCTGTCACCATCATTTTCATTGCAACAATCATTGTTGCAAGTATCTCAAGAATCATATGGATTGGATACACCGGTGCAATATTGTGGGCAATTGTTGTAGTTTTCCTTTGGGGCATGAAGGGTTCTTACATAAGAAAATATTATAACTTTTTGAAAGACTTGAGGCAGGGACTCGAAAACACCATCACAGGGACAGTTGCGTCTATTGACTCCAGTAAAAACATCAAAGAATTGTTAGAGTTTTATTTAGTTGTATTCAATGAAGATAATGCTCCGACGGATTCACCTGCAAGAAAATTGTATATTGATGTTTCAAAGGGATTGCCAGAATACAAAAGTGGCACTAGGCTTGAACTTGTTCTTTTTGGTAATTACATCAAAGGAATCAAGGTATTATGAAATAGAGGTATGTTATGAGTGAAGTAAAAATAAAAAGCCGAATTGATATTGACAGCAAATATAAGTGGCAGCTTGAAGACATATTTGAGTCTAATGATGCTTGGGAAATAGAGTTTGCAAAAGCACAAAAAGATATGAAGCAATTCTCAAAAATGAAAGGTACACTAGGTAAGAGTGCTACTGTTTTATTTGAATCATTAGAGCAACTACTGAGTTTCCAATTAGTTATTGATAGACTTTTTTCCTATGCACGTATGCGAAGGGATGAGGACAATACTAATACTCAGTATCAAGCATTATGTGATCGTGCGACTTCATTGATGATACAGGCAGGAAGTGAGACTTCATTTATTGAACCTGAAATTTTAGCTATTGATAGTAACATATTGGATGAATATTTCAAACAAAGAAAAGAATTAGAAAAATATCATCAGATGATTACATTAATAAACCACTCTAGAGCTCATATTTTGAAGAAAGAGCAAGAACGACTTCTTGCAATGACAGGAGAAATATCTTCAGCACCTAGTACCATTTTCTCAATGATGTGTGATGCCGATATGCAATTCCCAACAATCAAAGATACAGATGGAAAAGATGTTCAAGTTACACATGGAAACTATATTCTCATGATGGAAAGCACAGACAGAAGCGTGCGAAAAGCTGCCTTTGAAGCGCTTTATACGACATACAAGTCATGGGAAAACACAATAGCAGCAACTTTATCTGCTAGCGTGAAAAAAGATGTGTTCTACTCAAAGGTAAGAAAATATGACAGTGCACTTCATGCAGCACTTCATCCAGACAATGTAACCATTGATGTATATAAAAATCTCATCGCTGCAGTACACTCAGCACTTCCTTCAATGTATAAATATATGGATATCAAGAAAAGGAAGCTGGGAGTAGATAAATTACATATGTATGATTTGTATGTGCCTCTATTTGATGAAGGGAACATTGAAGTTACATATGAACAATCTTGTGATATGGTATTGGAAGCACTGACACCACTTGGTGAAGAGTACATGACTATCCTGAAGCAAGGACTAGATTCAAAAACATGGATTGATTTATATGAAAATAAAGGTAAAACATCCGGTGCATACTCCTGGGGAGTTTGGGGAACGCATCCATTTGTGCTTCTGAATTGGAATAATGCGATATCAGAAGCATTTACCCTTACCCATGAATTGGGTCATGCAATGCATTCTCATTTTTCCGATACAACACAGCCATTTGTTAATTCTGAATATCCCATTTTACTCGCAGAGGTAGCATCTACCTGCAATGAAGCAATCTTTATGAGATATATGCTTAAAAAAACAGAAGATAAAAAGCAAATACTATTTTTGACAAACTACTTTCTAGAGCAATTTAGAACAACTATGTTTCGTCAAGTAATGTTTGCAGAGTTTGAAATGAAAATACATGATATGGCAGAAAGCGGCGTTCCTTTGACATCAGAATCTTTGAGTAATACATATCGCGAATTGAACGAGCTATACTATGGAAAAGAGATGATCATCGACACACACATTGATATGGAATGGGCAAGGATACCACATTTCTATCGTGCTTTTTATGTATACAAGTATGCTACTGGCTTTGCATCTGCAATAGCACTTTCAAACAAAATCCTTGAAGGTGACATATCTGATCAAAATCAATATGTTGATTTCCTAAAATCCGGTGGCAAGAAATTCCCATTAGATCTTCTTAAAGATGCAGGTGTTGATTTGGCACAAACAGATACAGTAATAAGTGCACTCAAAACTTTTACATCACTTGTAGATGAAATGGAGAAAAATCTGTGAGTACCATGAAATTAACTACTCTGTTGTCTCAGCGCTTCATAAATTAGTATAGACCCCGCGACACCAACATTTAATGAATCACACTTACCGAGCATAGGAATTTTGATCAATCTATGCTCTTCTTGATACCATCTTTTATTGATTCCATATCGTTCACATCCTACGACAAAACAAATGCTTTTTTTGAGATCTGTTTGTGTATACGTTTTTTCCGCAGTTGTATCTGCCAGTAATATTTCAATATGATTCTCTTTTGCCCAATTCGCAATATTATCGACATCATCAACAATAATTCGTAGGTTTGAAAATGATGCACGACTTGCTGCAAGCAAGGTTGGATTGTTAAGCCTAACTTTAGAGTTCGTAATAATAATTGAAGACAAACCTGCTCCATCCAATGTTCTCATAAGTGTTCCAATATTGCCGGGCAATTCAAGTGAATCCACTACAAGATGTATTCCTTCAGTTTTTGCTTCAGTAATTTTATAGTAATTGAGTGTGATATGAGCTGCAATACCATTTGAATTCTTCTTTACTCCTAGCAAATCAAATGTGGATTTATTTACACAAAGAACATTGTCTGCTTTTAATGATACTTCATATATTACTTTCTGTGCTCGTATTGTATATATATCATCTAGACAAATAACTATATTATTATTTTTCACAGAACTATGTTGGATACTTTCAATCATGTATATGCCAGAAACTACTGCTTCTGTTAGCGACGTTCTTCCTTTCACGATTGCTCTCATATCTTTTATAATACTATTTGTCTTTGAAGCTCTTTTTATATTTGATACATATGATGAAATGATGTCAAATCGTTCTTCTATATCAAGCTTTGATAGGTCATTGAATTCCATAAAGTCTCCACATTATTCTTGATTTGTATTGTTTGATATTATACACTGAATCTATGTAAATATAAACAAGGAGACATCATTATGTCAAAAACAAAAATATTTGCTCATCGTGGTTTTTCGTCTAAATTTCCCGATAATACAATGCCTGCATTTGTAGCAGCTGTTGATTTAGGTGTTGATGGTATAGAAATTGATGTTCAATTTACAGCAGATAAAAAGATTGTCATTTCACATGATGAAATATTGATGGATACCACTGGAGTAGATGGCTATATCTTCTCTTCAACTTATGAAGAACTCACAAAACTAAACTTTGCAAATGCCACGCCTGATTTTCCAAAAACTAAAATTCCTTTGTTGTCTGAACTACTAGATTTGCTTACAAATACAGACGTATTACTTAATATAGAGCTAAAAAATTCTGTAGTTGCTTATGATGGACTTGAAGAAGCAGTTATAGATATGGTAAAGCGCTATAATATGTTAGATAGAATAATTCTATCTTCTTTTAATCATATCTCTATGGTTAAGGCAAAAGGAATCTGTCCAGAAATTCAAACTGCCCTGCTATACACCGGTGTCTTACATGGTGTTGTTGCATATACAAAAAATTGTAACGCAGATGCCATACACCCCTTATTTTGGACAGTTAAAGATGATTTATTAATAGATTGTTTGAAAAATGATATTATTGTCCGTCCTTGGACTGTAGATCCTCCTGAATACATAAAGAAAATGCTTACAGCAGGTGTTGACTCAATTATTACCAATTACCCAGATGTTGCCTTAGAACTACTTGAATAATCTTGCTTTTCGAATGTAATGTGTATGCCATTTATCCAGTAGATTTTTTTGTATGTTTATATCTTCATTGACATCAAATATGAGATAGTTCACTTTATTATGTAGTTTGTCTCTTAGGATTTCAATCTTCTTATTGTAAATTTTGCTTAACTGCGAAAGTATATGTACTATTGTTATTTCATATTCATTCAAGCTACTTTCAAACAGTTCATCATCTACCCAAACCATGAATTCGTTTAATGGACTCTTTGGCATTACCAATGCATCATATTCTTCATCAATAATTATACTGTTTGATTTAATCTTTAAGTCTCTTAAATACAAAAGAAATAGGTCTAAATGTTTCTCTTTTTTTATAAATCGGTCTAATTGAATGAGTGTTCCATCTTCAATCTCTTCATAATCTTGGTACAATCGACCTTCAGGAGTGTATAGTACCGTTCTCTTAAAATTCTTATCACCTGAAGAATGGACACTCTTGAAGAATGCACAATGAGGATGTTCTACTCGAATAATTTTATTATCCTCAATTATCTTTATATCATTATTTTCAAATTGCTTAATAAATTCATCAGATATCTTTGTTCCATCAAGTTTTATTATTATTCTATTGTTTAGTTTAATTTGGTCCATATATACGAAATAGATTCCTTTGCATTATATTTATGCATTATTCTAACATAATTTATGTATGATTCGTAAACTTTCATTTTTTTTAGTACTCACAAACAAATAATATATAATAAGTATTGTTTTTTTAACTGAAATGAAATATAATTGTAACAGCTTATTGCAGATATTAAAACGTTTTTGATATCTGTACATACGACTGGACAGAATAATTGTTCAGAATATTTTTTTAATACTATACATATGGCAAAGCAAACAAAGAAATAATTATCTAGGAGATGGAATTATTGGCTGATCGCTATACTAAAAAAAGAAATCCCCAACAGAGAGATCAAAGTTCTGCCAGAAGAACTCAACTACCGCCAGAACGATCAGCTCCTGTAAAGACATATCGTACACGTAAATCAAGATTCAATATCATCCTTATAGCTGTTGTCCTAATACTAGCTTATTTTGGTCTTGAACCTCTTTTTAGGAAAACAACAACTGAGACACAACCAGTCATTTCTGTAAACGGAGAAACAAAGATAGTGGATTTTCCAGTCATTTCTGAAGTTATGAGTTCAAATAGAAACTCATTTGCTTCTGAAGATGGACAATACTATGATTGGATTGAACTGTACAATCCAACAGAAAATAATATCAATTTAAGTGGATTTGCATTATCTGATAACATGAGTGAGCCTGCAAAGCATGTATTGTCTTCTATAGTAATGGCACCGGGAGATTTTGTTATTATATTTGCATCAAGTGGAGCAAATGAGGGTGCATTACACGCACCATTTGGTATTAGCGCATCCGGTGAAGATTTGTTTCTTGCAGATCCATATGCAAACATAGTAGATACTGTTTCTGTAGAACATCTCTCCCCAAATTTTTCTTATATGCGTAATCTTGCAGAACTTGGACAATGGGCAATCACTGAATTTGCATCACCCGGATTTTTTAATGATCAAGGTGGATATGATGAATATCTTGCAACACGTAGAGTCTCAGACTCTAATTTGAAAATTAATGAAGTAATGTCATCAAATCTGATTACGATAGCAGATGAAGATGGAGACTATTCAGACTGGGTAGAGCTCACAAACGTAGGGGCTGACCCCCTTGATATTTCCGGCTATGCACTTTCGGACAATGAGAGTGCTGCAAGAGAATGGATTTTCCCTGACAATACAATAATGCAACCCAATGAATTAATTATTGTATTCTTATCAGGCAAAGACAAAATCGGTGAAGAAGGAGAGTTTCATGCTTCCTTCCGACTGAATTCGATGAAAGATACCATATTGTGTGCAAACCTTCAGGGACAAGTTCTAGATGTTTGGGAGATTCTTGAGCCTGGTGATGATATTTCAGTAGGATTAGACACCGAAACAGGACAAAGAGTTTTCCTATCTCATCCTACCCCAGGATATATCAATAATGAAGATGGATACAATCAATTCCAGCAAAACAGTGAAACGCAAACCTCTGGTCTGATTCTAACGGAAATTATGCTGGGTAACGACCAAACATTAACCGATAACTTTGATCTCAATCCCGACTGGATTGAGATTTATAACAATACAGAAGAACGCATCGAACTAAGCGGATATGGACTCTCGGATAATTCTGCACAACTTGGAA
The DNA here is from genome assembly GCA_023139005.1 of Clostridiales bacterium. GTDB lineage: Bacteria > Bacillota > Clostridia > Christensenellales > UMGS416 > JAGLOK01. Next base: position 13,487 of record JAGLOK010000119.1, read on the forward strand.
AATGGAAGTTTCCTGATAGTGCATTTATTGAACCAAACACGTATAAACTCGTTTATGCCTCCGGAATGGGTACTGAGACTGATTCCACATCAAGTTTTTGGCATACCAATTTTTCTTTGGATATAGTTGGAGAACCAGTCGTACTTACAAACTCAGATGGGAAAATGATTGATAAATGTATATTAACGTCCATTCCATTTGATATATCCTATGGAAGACAAAAAGGAAGTCAAGTATTTGAATATATGCTTTCACCCTCACCAGGAGAAGAAAACGGTAATGGTTACAGCGGATTTGCCCCAACACCATACATCCCGCTAGCAGGTGGTGTATATGCAGACCCTCAAATCATTGAAATAAACATACCTGAAGGATGTACTGTTCGCTACACCCTCGACTGCAGTGATCCTACAGATCGCGCTCCTGTCTATGAGGGTCCATTTCAAGTATCAGAAAACACAGTGGTACGTGCGCGTGCTTTTAAGGATGGCAAGCTTGACTCTATTATAACAACACAAACATACTTTATAAACGTAAATCACGAGTTGCCAATAGTATCTATCTCAACAGATCCCGACAATCTATATTCTGATCATAGTGGTATCATGGCATTTGGTGATAGTTTTAGCAAAAAATATCCCTTTAAAGATGCGAATTTCTATGAAGATTGGGAAGTTGGCGCGTATATAGAGATGTATGAAATCGATGGCTCACAAGTATTGAACCAAAATATGGGGTTGCGCGTATTTGGAGCCTACTCTAGGGCAGAAATTGCAAAGAACTTCACTTTAGTTGCACGTGCAAAATATGGCGCCGAAACTTTTGACTATGCAATCTTTCCTGATAGAGCATTCACAGAATATAAATCAGTTATCCTAAGAAATGGTGCATCAGAATGGTATGCGTCAAAAATTGTAGACACTTCTTTGACTTCTCTGGCTGCCGATACCACAGACCTAGATGTCCAGGCCTACTATCCTGTGGCATACTACTTAAATGGTGAATACTGGGGTGTATATTTCTTTAGAGAAAAGATTAACAAGTACTATTTGCAACAACACCATGATATTGATCCTGAAAATGTCGATATTATTTATGGTAATGGAAAATATACTTCCAATGCACTTGCAGGAGACATAAGCAATTGGCAACTGCTCAAAGAATTTGTGACAACACATGATTTATCAAAACAAGAAAACTATGATATAGTAAAGGCTTGGATAGACGTTGATAACTACATGGATATGGTAATTAACGAAATATATGTCGGTAACACTGATACCGGAAACATCAAATGTTATAGAGAAAGATTAGAAGATGCCAAATGGCGTTGGTTTTACTATGATGTGGATTGGTCTTTTTCAAAGGAAAGTGCAAACTCTCTTGTAGAATACCTAAACCCCGAAGGTCATGGAAACGGCAATGCATTTGAAACATGGCTGATACTAGGCCTTTTGGAGAATAATGAATTTGAGCAATCCTTTATTGAACGATTTGCATATCATATCACAGTAACATATGAACCAAGTCGTGTTATCAATAGAATTGATCAAATTGTTCAGCAAATAGATTTTGAAATGCATGCAGACAGAGAAACATGGAATGCACGATTCAATGCAACACCTGACTGGTACAAGGAAGCTCTCGGTAGCAAATATGCGCGTTCAATGGGATATACCTCATGGGCAAATAATCAAATCCCTCGACGGAAGACATTTGCTCAAAAACGTCCAGATGTTATCAAAATACATTTGAAAGAATATTTTGATCTATCTGCTGAAGATATGGCAAGATTGTTTGACTAGTAGGAGAAATATGACAGAGAAAACTGCACCACAAATACGACATGAGCAAAAATACTATATTTCCTATAATGAATATCTTGTACTGAGAGATAGGCTAAATGCTGCAATGCCCTTAGACAACAATGCACATAAAGAAAAGCGTACTTATCACATAAGAAGTCTTTACTTTGATGATATATACAATACTGCCATGTGGGAGAAAATGGACGGAGTCCATACGCGAAAAAAATGGCGCATAAGAATATATAACTTTTCTGATAAACAAATAAGCTTGGAAAAAAAGGGAAAGCATGATAAGTTTACAACAAAACAAGCAACACCATTGTCTCGCTTTCAGGTAGATCAAATGATACGTCATAGAGATTATAGCTTTCTTATATCTTCTAGAAATCCTTTGATGGAAGAAATGTATGCAGATGTAAAAACGAGATTACTAAGGCCTATAGTTGTTGTAGACTATACACGTGAACCGTATATTTTTCCTGCAGGCAATGTTCGTATAACATTTGATATGAACTTACATACCGGTAACTTTTCAAACGATATTTTTAGAAAGACCATGATGCCAATACCGGTTTTGGAGCCAGATGAAATGATTATGGAAATCAAATACTCAAGTTTCCTTGCGCCCCATCTCCGTGATATACTAAACACAACAACCGGACTGAGGTCAGCAATATCAAAATACGCGCTCTGTCGAAGGTTTCATTAGGAGGATTGAATGGATAACAGTACAGACAACAAAAGCATTCTTGACATTTTTCAAGGTAGTACAGATCAGTTAACATCCGGAGGTACAATATCCATACCGGATTTATTATTGGCAATCGGAATTGCATTTCTTGTCGGAATCTTTATATTCTATGTATATAAAATGACTTTTACAGGTGTTTTATACAACAGAAACTTCAATGTTTCGATTGTACTACTCACAATGGTAACTACACTCATCATGAGAACAGTCACGTCAAACTTAGCACTCTCTTTGGGTATGGTTGGCGCATTGTCAATTGTTCGTTTCAGAACAGCTGTCAAAGATCCTATGGATACTGTGTTTATGTTCTGGGCAGTAGGTGTTGGCATTACACTAGGTGCACAGTTTTATCTGTTAGCAGCTATCGGGTCTCTTGCAATCGGAGCATTTGTATATATCATGTATCTCATCCGCGGACATGGAAGCTATGCTTACTTACTTATTGTACGTCATGATTTTGAAAGCACAAACGAGGTCACCTATGCGTTGCGCAAGCTTCCAAAAGGCTCACGACTCAAATCAAAAACTGTATCCGGTAGTGGAATCGAAGTTGTAATGGAAGTGCGACTACCAGGAGAAAACACAAATATCGTCAATGAATTACTTCGTATTGAAGGCGTTTTCGATGCAACCTTAGTCAGCTATCAAGGAGATTATGCAGCATAATACTATGCAATAATAAAAACTATATGAAAGCTTTGTGATTGCAAAGCTTTTTTTATTACAAAAAAAGTTATATAATCAAATTTAGGTATATCTATAATTTATACATAACTATCAGTTAATCTGACAGTACTATGTTGGAGGATAATAATGAAGAAAAGTATTTTAATAGTATTATCTATTATGATGATTTCAGTATTTACACTTTCAGGATGCTCAAACAATACTGTTGCTCCCACTGAGGAAGAACTCTCAAAAGATGCATATGCATTTGTCGAGAAGCTTTCAGTTAAAGACTATAGTGGCGCAAAGAGTGATCATAAATTTGATATAGTTATGAATTTGCTAACAGGCAAAAAGACATTACAATCAATATGGGAAGCATTAATTACTGAGTATGGAGAATATTATGATATTTATGGATATGAGCGTAGTAAAGCTTCGGGTTTTGATAATATTATTGTTAAAGTCGCATTCACAAATAAATGTATTGACTTAAAAGTCACATATAAAGAAGATACGCTGAAAATTTCTGGATTACACTACACTACAAATGCAGATAAACCTGTTCTTGCAGGCGCTCCCACTATTGTCTTACCTGATGGAATTGTTGAGCAAACATTCTCTTTCGGTATAAGTAATCTGGAACTTCCTGCAATATTGACAACTCCTGAAAAAGGAGATAAATTCCCTGTTGTCATACTAGTTCATGGCTCAGGCCCGAATAACAGCGATGAATCTGTAGGAAACCAGTTTCCTTTTCGTGACATCGCTTGGGGATTGGCACAGCAAGGAATCGCTGTTATACGCTATGATAAAAGAACATTAGTTTATCCCGAAAGCTTTACTGATACTTCAACAGTAGAAGACGAAACGGTAGAAGATGCTATGATGGCTGCTATAACAATGCAAACGATTCCTGAGATTGATGCAAGTAAAATATTCATACTTGGACACTCCTTGGGGGGCATGATGATACCACGAATAGCAGAGCTTACACCTGAAGCAAAAGGATATATCATGATGGGAGCTGCCGTAACTCCCTTACATAAATTGATAATTGAGCAGTATGAATATATTTTCAATCTTGATGGTAAGCTCTCAATCAGTGAACGAATAACTCTTTGGCAGTCCAAGCGAATGAGCAACAACGTTGAAGAATTGGTTGAGAATTCAAAAATTGAATCAAAAGACCTTTTTAACATCAGCCCTGCCTATTGGCTTCACTTACAACAATATGACATGCTATCTATGCTCAATGACTTTGCAAAGCCTTTGTTGGTGTTACAAGGTGAGAGTGATTATCAAGTTCCTATGAGAGACTTTGAAATGATAAAACAAGCCCTGTCCGGAAAAGATAATGCTCAAACTATTTCTTATCCCGGTCTTGGTCATCTCATGACAACAGCAGGAACTCCCCCTGCTCCTGACGACTATTACAATGAGCTACAGGTGGATCAAAGTGTTATTGATGATATTGCAAGCTTTATTAGTAATAATTAGCTTATAATATAATCTTTTCTTTTAATATTGTAAATAAATTGGTATTATTTAAATTATGAAAAATCTTATCAAAATCTTATCTTACATTTTTGTTTTTATTCTTCTATTGAGTTCGTGTAATAAAGAACCGGAGTTTGATGCAAATCTTGCAGGAAGCTATGAAATACTCAATGCATATGATACCTCCGACATCGGTTATCTTACAGTGACTCCCTTAGGTCTATCTACTATAGATGGCTTTGATGTGACAGCATCAATCACACAAGAAAGTAAATTGAAATTTGATTATGAAAATGGTACATCTAGGATATATGATTACTCCTAT
>JAGLOK010000012.1 GCA_023139005.1 Clostridiales bacterium
ACACTTTGCTCATGCTCTCTATTATTTTTCGCTTTTTATCAATTGATATCTTTACTTCTCTTGTACTTTCCCTGCACATGTCAGTGAAAAATTATTCCCTTTTGCAATAGATTTTTTTATTGAAAATAATTCTTATAATTATGATTCTCAACCCTTCTTCTTTTTCTTCTTATCCCGGCGCAGCTTGATCACAACCGACAGTCCACCAAATACCAGTACGATAAATATCCCTAGTTGCAAAAGCGTTACGAGGTTCGTAAAGTCAGGTAGGAAGCTTTTTGGTTTTTCCAAAATCAATGTGTATTCAATGCTGTCGACCACTTCGCGCAAGATGTCATGGTATTCTTGAGTCACTTCACCTGCATATGACTTGAGCGTAATGCTAACTGCCTGTCCATTTATCATGGTGTAGTATTGCGTGGTAAAGACTGCGACTTCTGCGTAGTTTTGAAACATATCAAGCACGATATAGTCAGCCTTATCAGTGCTATAAATCTCATACCCACTGTACTTTGCATTGTCAATATCACCAAGGTCAATACCTTGCTCTTCTTCAAATTCAGAAACTAGTTCAGCAATATCGCCAGACATCATTTCCTCTGCGATCCCCTTGAGCTTGCGTGCAGACAGCGTAGTAAAGTCAAATGTCTTTCTACTGGCCTTACTTTCCTGCATGATTACCAACACTTCAACCAAAGGATCTAATTGTATTGCATTGAGGTATATCCCAAAATCCTGATACTGTGAGAGCAATTCATCGCGCGATAACTGAAGAGAAACAAGCGCCTCATCTCCCTTTTGAACATTGCGCGTCAGCACCAACCAATCAGCTGGTGGTTTTACATTCATGTTCACTTCTGGAAGATAATATACACCCTCCTCTGCGATCGTTATCGACCCCAAAGACGTCATGCACATCACAATAACTAAAACAATAATAATCTTTTTCATAACACATTCCTTGAGTATAATATATGTTTAACCATACTATCATACTCAAGGAAAGCGTTCAATATAGAAAAGGGCAGATAAATCTGCCCTAAAGTTTTACGCAGTAAAACTTAATGCAGTCTAATAACTACAATAGTCAAGAGGGTTAAAGGATACGACAGAAGTACAAAGTACTTCGAGAGTTTCCTGTCCCATCTGTGTAGTCATCTTTCATAAAACTTACTTCAATCTAATATCCTCAATAGTTCAAATATACTATCGCACGATGATACGGAGACTTTATTCCCTTACCATCTACCTACAAATCCTTACAGTGTTCAAACTATGCAGGGGTTTAAAACAAAACCCCTTACATAATACATAGAAATTCATATTTCTAGATGCTATCCACCACAAACTAGAGTGCATAAAAATATTGCATTCTGCACGATGATACGGGGACTTTGCTCCCTCATCATCGACGCAACCAATTTCTCGTATTATCCAAACTTTTGTAGGAAGCTACTTGTAGCCTCCTTATAGAGTGCATAAGATACCGCGAGACTGGGTAAAAGTTTTACACAGTAAAACTTACTACAGCTTATCAACCGCAAAAGCCAAGAAGGCATACAATGAAAAATAAGCACGAACTGCTTATTAATCATTGTGCCATAATCTTCTATCACACAGAAATCGTGCCATTTTTAGGCGCTCGTAGCAGAGTCAGTGTTTGATATACCGTTAGAGTTCCCACCTACAACCAACAACCTGCAATCATACGTATTGCCTGCTGTAAGCCCTGTGATGATAGCTGTGGTTGATACTGCTGTTATGGGCGCTGCTGTTTGAACTGTTACCCAGCCTGCAAGTGTATTGACTTGGGCTTTGACGCTTGTTGCACCGGATGGTGCAGTAAATGCCAAGTTGATTTCGCCTGATGATGAACCGGTTGTTGCAGCCACATCAGATAAAGGCGTGCCTGGTGCTACTGGTACAAAGTCAGGGGATGAAAACCATCCTGTTGTTGCATCATTCAGCATCGCAACGGTCAATCCCGTTGGGCAGTTTGCATCATCAGAGTCCAGCATTTGACGCCAGTTTCCATCATACACACGCATAGTTGCCTTGTATGTATAGCTGTCAGCCTGAGGTGCTGCGCTGCCTGATTTTGTTTGTGCAGTCGCATCGGATTTTGAGAATTTACCCTTGTAGATCCATACATAGCGATACTCGCCATTGGCTTTTTGAGAACGGAATCCAACAGCTACATTAGGTGGATTGTCGCTCTTTGAATCTTTGATTAGGCCGTTTGTACTAGAGTAACTTGCACCTGTAAGTGCGCTCACTACATCAGCTGACATCCCTGCCAAAGATATTTTAACTTCCTTGTCGCCTTCATTAACGAATGTCTCAAATGGGCCATCGTCTGCATAGAAGGTTTCAATTGTTGAGTTGAGAGTTACTGATACTTCAGTCACTCCGGGTACAGAAACACAATCGTCATATGATATGCCGCTTGCTTCATCGCTAATTAGTGGTGCGTAGAAAAATCTGTCGACACCAATTCTTACACTTTGTTTGTTCATGTTAATTTCTCCTTAAAGTAATATAATAGTTTTGTGCAAATTCCATCCGTCCGCTTTCATCACGCCCCAAAGGGAACGCGCTTTGAACGGGTGCAATCCGCAAATAAAAAGAGCCGTTGATAACGACTCCTTCGTTCAAATTGTCATTGAGCTCATCGCCCACACTGCGCAATACGCTTTCTGCAAGCGCGATCTTGTCCGCAGCATCTTCATAGTCTGTCGCTCGCGTTCGTATTTGTAGCCCAGGGTAGTCTAGCCCTGCTATGTTGTCATATTCCTTACCTGCGTACTGATAGACTGCAATCACATTATTGGGGCTTTCCGGCATGTCGCCACAGAATATATCAACGCCCACGTTGCCCAAGCCATTGTTTTCTAAAAACTCTGCAATATCATAAACCATGCTCATCGTCTCACCTCTCCCACGCTATCTGCAATCATCTGTTTGTATCGCTTCACATTTTTGTTAAACGGATCTTCCAAGAATTTCGCTTTCCCACCATTGTGATGTTTAAGCTCCGTCTTTTCATGTTGAACAACTGCATGCTGTGCATCATATGAAACGCGCACTTGCAGATTATCCATGTTACTTACGTCCACCTTACAGCTGTCTCGCAACTCGCCACTTTCTTTCGGTGTTTCTGCAAGCGACTTGTCCTTCAAGTCTTCTGCGATCGTAGCCAACGTTCCAGCCAGTGCATTATGTAGTGCGCAAACCACAGCGCCACTATTCCATTTGATATCCACCTTGCTCTTCATAGCAGTACCTCATATCCAATGACCGCGCCATCGATTGCTGTCATCTTCATGACCGACAGCACTGCAAGTCCATTGATGGTATCGTCTGCACCCACAGCATCTACAAGAAACACCGTTGATCCTGACACCACCTGCTTTCCGTATTCATCGCGCGTCAGGCGAATGCGCTCTTCGATTCTGCATGCAACCATTGTTTCACTGCGAATAGGCTGTCCATAGCTATCTTTGCCTGTTGTCCTGCCCCAAGTCGCTTCTTGGTTGAGATATCTCTTCAATTTACTGCACACCATAACCACCACCTAGAAAACCACGAAGCAATCGCTGTGCCTTTTGGCTCATTAAGATCGCCTGCATGCTGCTCGCGTTATAACTTTTATATGTTTCAGACAGCTGTCCGATGGAGTAATTTTTTACATTAGATGCATAGCCTTTTGCAATCTCCGTATCCTGCGTTGGGCTTGCAAGCTCCAAGGATTCCAAGGCTTGCGCATCTTTTATGTCCTGGGGTACTTCCTCTTGATAAAAGTCATGAAATACTCTAGGAAAAGAAAGGCTCTGATCATCGGCGTATTTCTGTCCAATGAACAGTAGCCTTTCCATGGAGGAGGTCGCATTTCGAAGATACACTTCCTTGTTGCTATCATTGAGTGCTTCCCATGCAACACGTTGCGTATCTGTGGATATATAGTTTTCGCCGATAAAGCTATCGGCTTCAGCTATAGTAATATATGAATTTTGTCCTATTAAAATAGACATTGTTTTTCCTTTCGGTATATTAATTTATAATTGTTCTTCCCTTGCCTCCCTTGCTAAAGGGAGGAGGACCACGTTAGTGGTGGTGGGATTTCACAGTTTTATATTTGCTATATAAACTTTATTTCTTAATTGTCTTTTTTTGTACCACTTTTTTAGAAGTACTAGCTTTTTTTGCTACTGGTTTCACTTCCACCTTCTTCTCTGGCTCTTTTACCATCTTTGCAATCCCTTCTTCCACCCATCTTTGTGCTAGGATGTCTGCAACATCAAGGATATCTCCGGGGGAGATTTTGCGGCCTGAGTGGCCGGTGTGGATTAACATTACTACGTTCATTTCATTCACTCCATTCTTTATTCGCCGACAAAAAAGTGAATTGTCGGCGAGTTGTCTTACAAAAGTCAAAAAATTCGCGAACGAACCCGCTCATGCATTTTTGACTTTTGCGCTTATTTTGTGCGTTTGAATTTTTTATACTGAAAAACCGACGCACATGTCGCCGGTTTTTGTTTGCTTTTTGTTATTTAGTTTTATTGTAAAGTAAGTTAGTTTATCCTATTTTTCTTATGCTTTGAATACCGGGATCTTCTCGCCTAGCTAAAAACATTGTAAGTTTACACAGAAAAAAATAATATCCTAATTGATTAAGCGTTTTTGTTACCTCAATTTTACCTGATTCTAATAGAGTGCTTATATTCTTAGCATTGAATGTGTTAGATAGACTAAAATCTACTACCTTACTATCCATGTCAGCACCTGGTAGATAAAGTAAATTATAATTTTTATTGTTTTTGATATTCCCTAAAAAACTAGGATTGAAATTGGAAATTTCCAGTAAAGGAGCAACAATAATATTCTCTTTGTTATCAATCTCACACGAGTTTGCTAATATCATTGCTGGATGAATGTTTCTTAATTCATTTCCATCATCATCATAACTAACAAATGGTAGTCTACTAATTATATCACCTTGAACTGGACTATATTGATTTTTTGTTCCATAAAAATTTAACTGATGACCCTCTTTATTGAATTGTTTATAAGCTTCTTTTGCTTCATCAACAAGTTGAGGATCATGAATTGGGAATAATTGTTCTACAAAATCAATAAATTTATCTATCATAACAGGTCAGTTATATTCCTCCCTGTTCTTTTATACGATTTTAGAACACCTTCCTTATATGCTATTCTCTCCTTTGGAGTAAATTCTCTACTCTCACTAAAAAGATTGAATGCCTCTTGCCTATAATTGATGAACCGAAATGTTAGTTTTTTTTCATCACTTTTAGTCATTGATTTATCCTCATTATAGCTATGTATTATAGTTTTGCTTAGTCCTTGAAAAGCAGAATAATTGAGATAGAATTTAAATATGCCTGAAATAGCATTAGTACGAATTTTCGACATATTTTCCGGTATAAAGCTAGTTGCAGTAGTCATAATTTTATCACTCCATTCTCTAGAATAGCATTAATTTTATTTTTAATAATATCACTGGATATTTCCAGAGCAGCTTTAGCGCTATCTACACTTGATTGATGGCCCTTTTTCATGTTTATATTATATCTATCATTAACATCTAGATTAATACCAATTGCATCTACTATTTTAGATTGACTAATCTTCTTATCACCTATATCCGCCTTTATTGAGGATAATTTAATATTTGTATAAAATCTATCGTTATTTATAAAAGCAACTCTAGTACTCAATTCCTCGATTCTCTCAATGTTTTCAGAATTAATAAACTTATCTACCATAAATTGCTTTGCATTTTCATTTTCAATCATCATATTTGTAATTATTCCTACGAACAAATATTTTTTATTTATAATAGAGTCCAATATCTTATAGATTGAATCAATCTTGCTAATAATATATTTTTCGCATATATCCCAGTTTTCTAAATAATCACCATCATATCTAATAATTTGTTTTGTTGAACTCTTAGAAATCTGAATTTCAGTATGTCCTTGTTTTGATTTTCCTATCAAGCGTGGAATTTCAGGTGGAGCATCTTCTGGAATAGGCAATTGGGTAAAGGGTATAACAAAATCTTCTGCAAGCCTATCCTCAATATCAATTGATTTTCTCCTCATGTTTTCAATGTTACCATGGACAATATTTACTTCAGTGCTCACAAACCTCATTTTAAAGTGCTCCTTCTGATGGGATTATATCAATATGTATATAAAAAAATATATGTTTCTTATATACGATTAATATAGCACATTTATGTTATTATTTGCAAATCTATTACTCTTGTTAGCAAAAAGTTCACGATATACATGTTTATACATCTACCTCAGGACATATTTTACCATAATTCCCAGTATCAAAACAATCAAAAGTTTTGTATGATAATGCAAATAAAGCAATCCCCTACGGACATGTGCCGGAGGGGATAAATTAAACTTCCACGTTCCTATTGTCCATGGAGGAAATTCGAGCATCGAATTTGATCCTCGGGACTTGACTTTTTTGGGTTCCCAAAGTTTTGCAAGCAAAACTTACTACAGTTAATAATTCTCAAAAGCTTGTAGCATACAGTGAATGACAGATGTGCAAAGTACTTCGAGAGTTCACTGTGCTGTATAAAAAAGTTATTCTTTAGTCGAATTGTCAAGACAAAAATAGAATATAAGAGTCCTCCGCGATGGCGCGGAAAAACCTCACCGGCAGGTGTACCCTGTGGCAACACGAAACGTCCTCGACTGGCAAGTCGAAATCTTACCGCATCAGCAGATGCGAAAACCCCCGTGTGTCAACACGAAACCCCTATTTCTTCTTCTTAACCACCATCACGATAATAAGTCCAACTACCGCAACTAATACCAATCCAAGTACGATCACCAGTACCAACAACAACGGATTACTCCCAAGCTCAGATAATACTCCACCGCTTGTAGAAGGTTCATCTGTAACCACAGCATCAGAAGGCAGAGGCGTATCGGTTACAACAGGTGTTGCAGTGTCAGTCGCCTCAACTGTAGGCGTGGGTGTGGGTTCAGGTGTCGCAACAGGCGTGGGCGATGGCGTAGGCGCCGCCGCTACCACGAAGTCATGGGCTGCATTATACTCCTGATATGGCCCTTTCCCCGCAACTTTATATGTCAATTGCGAACCGATACGGTATTCACCGATATCAGCCTCCTTGAACGTATATTCAAATGTATGGTACAAGGATTCACCACCTGCTGCATCATCCAAATCAATGGGATCGCCATGCTCAGTGCTTTGCCCGGTTACTCGATAGTAAAATGCAACAACAACATCCGTTGCAGGAATAGTCAAACCATTGCGGTACCTGTCGTTTAGCGTCACCGTCTCCCCCACATAGAAAATGGGTTTATCAGGATCTTTCGTTGCCTCGGTTAGGAATACATTATCTTCTGAATCCACACGAATGGTGTCAGTCTGCATACCGTCACGCGCAGGGTCACCATCATTTTCGATATACACCCTAACAGATATATTCTGATCTAAATCATTCGCCACAAATGGTACCATGCGTGTTAAGGTCTTTGTTGCTCCCATCGCCAGAACGCCCGACCAGTCTAGGCTGAATGTAACATCAGTCAGCAAGTCGGTCCGTATCCATGTAATGGGCGTTGCTCCCAAGTTTTTCACCACAAATTTTACTTCAATGATACCACCTAGTGGTGCAATCTCATGGGGCGCGAATGTCACTGTGATCTCAAAATCACTGTCAGCGGCCAATGCATTGGATGGCACCAAAAAGCCTACAACAAGTATCAAAGTCACGATAAATATTAAACGCTTGAATGTTTTCATATTACTCTCCTTGTGAAATTACGATGTGAATCTGCAATGTTCTAGTCGAGTATATTTAATTGTTTGAGGATAGTTTTTTTCTTAGCTTCTTCTTACCACAATATTTTACCACATATAAGTTTTGGTTACAAAACTTACTACAGCTTATCGACTACGAAAGCTTATTGGCATGCAATGAAAGATAAGTATGAAATACTTATTATAAAAAGCGAATTTGCGAAGCAAAACGCTTCGAAATATATACATTGTGTCGTGTGCACATCATTTCATTAATCGCATCAAGGCAAATGGAACAAAGAAAGTCCCTGCTCCGTGAGCAGATAATCCCCGCGATGACGCGGATAAACCTCGCCGGCAGGTGTATATCCCCATCCGGCAGGATAAAACCCCGCGATGACGCGGAAAACCCTCGTGTGGCAACACGAAACGTCCTCGACTGGTAGGTCGAAACACTCCCGTGCGAGTCGCACGAAATCCCCATCCGGCAGGATATCCCTCCTACACAGCAATACATATAAAAAACCAACGATTATATCGCCGGTTTTAGTTTCAAATTGAATTATCAAGTAAGATCATTATTATTAGTCGATGATCTTCCCACCAATCTTTCGAACCTCTTTCTCTGGTGCTACATAATACGCCCTACATACCAAAAACATGAGCAATACCACTAACAGCAATCCTGCAACTAAAATATATACTTCATACAAAACAAACTCAAATATGCCGAGAAATGTCGTGGATGCAAACATAAAAGATGAGCTAGTAAACAAATATATCACCGATATCCCACCCAATAATAGTACAGTAGTCTTTTTATCGCGAGGTGCAAGCAGTACAGATATATATATCACAAGTGGTATCAGCACAGAATTAACTGCAGCACTAAACCAATAGTACTGGTCATTCATTGCTTTAATCGCATCATTAAATACAAATATTCGTAGACCTAATGCAAGCAATATAACCAAAACCAGTATCAAACGACGTAGCCCTGGTGTCCATTTTTCTAATGCTTTTATTTCAAATAACGCTTTACTAACTTTCATTTTCACCCACCTTGTGGCATATTATACCATAAATACCATATGCGATGCAATACCAAATTTTCCTGTATTTTCTATCTATGATAATATATTCGATTCGTGAAGACTTCCTCATAGTTTTAACTCATAATATTGGCGACTTGGGAGTAAGAGATCCTTTCTCTACTTATATCTAAACAATAGTGTATGGTTTTCATCCATTTCATCTCTGTTAGAATATTTTCTGTGCATAGCTTCTCTTGTCTCATCACTCTGCTGTACAAATCCAGCTTTTATATATGATTTAATCGCACGTAGGTTTGTACTACTCGGCAGGATCAATAGCCTTTTTATATCAAAATTCTCAAACAAATAATCGCCTAGCAGTTTTATTGCTTCAGTTCCGTATCCTTTTCCACATTGCGCTTCACATGCAAGCCAAATATCCAATTCAAATGTATCAGACTCTGCTTCAAAAGCAGAATAGGAAATAAATCCAACAGGCTCTTTTGTGCAAACGACATATCCACGCCCTAAAAACGGTTGACTTCCATCAAAATAGAAGTTTTCATAATCCTTATCAAAATCCTCATAGGTGACGAACTTCTCATCTTCAATGTTGAAAATACGATGCGCAATGTCTGATTCTGCACCCCATTCATAAACGATATGTTTATGTGCAAGCTCCGCTGCAATCAATGTAATCTTTTCTCCAATAATGGGTTCAATTTTCATAAGAATATCCACCTTCAACAAATTCCTTATATAACCATATCATATATTAAAATTCATATTCAAGCAATTGGTTTACTAGTAAACCTCTACAAATGAAACCATCCCATCCGAAGATGATCTTATAATACAAAACCCATAAGTCTTTCACTAACATGTGTCCAATTTTATTGCATATAAAACTTACAGCA
>JAGLOK010000120.1 GCA_023139005.1 Clostridiales bacterium
CGGATTTAGAGATATCATTAGGACCTGAAATGAAATCAACAGGAGAAGTATTGGGCATTAGTTATGAATATAACGAAGCAGTGCTCAAAGGTTTAGTTGCAGCAGGTATGGATATACCAAAGAAGGGAAATGTGTTATTATCAATAGCAGATACTGATAAACTAGAAGCAATACGCTTAGCTGAGGATCTAATTGGATTAGGATATCGATTGTTTGCAACTAGTGGGACTGCACATACGCTCAATACAAACTTTGTAGCAGCATCACAAATCGGTGGAATTGATGAGGAAGCACCTAACATCAAGCAGATGATACATAGTGAAAATATTGCACTTATCGTCAATACACCCACTCAAGGGCGAGACAGTGAGACAAGTGGCTTCCAGCTTCGACGTATGGCTGTAGAATTTAAGATACCATGCTTAACCTCACTGGACACACTATCTGCACTGGTACAAAGCTTAAAGCTTGGCATGACCGATGCTGACCTCAAAATAGTTGGGCTTCATGAACTAGGAGAAAATTGATGGCAAAAAGAATACCGAATTGTAGAATAACATCTAACGAGTTGGTTGCAGATGATACATACTTAATGCAATTTGAGTGTGTTACAAAAAATGCAACACCAGGTCAATTTGTACACTTAAGAGTCACAGGAAGAGATGACCTTATACTAAGACGACCAATTAGCATCAATTCAATTGATACCAAGAATAATATTATTAAACTCATCATTCAAGCAAAAGGAGAAGGTACTAAGGCACTATGCGTGCTCAAGGCAGGCGATGTAATGGATATCATATCTCCGACAGGTAGAGGGTATATGTTGAGCAAGAAAGTGAAGAAAGCAGCAGTCATCGGCGGTGGAATCGGTGTTGCTCCTTTAAAGTACTTAATAGAGTATTACAAAAATGTAGAGTTTGATTCTTATCTTGGATTTCGTAGTGATTGCTATGCATATCAATTAGACGAGTTTAAAGCTCTATCCAATAAATTATATGTATGTACCGATGACGGTACCTATGGTGAAAAGGGATTTGTCACAAACAGATTGGACATGAACTTGGAAAAAGAACAATATGATGTTGTATTAGCATGCGGACCAAAACCTATGCTGGGATCGTTGAAGAAAGTCATAGACAAGCATAAAGTACCTTGTTTTGTATCCTTAGAGGAAAGAATGGGATGCGGTATAGGTTTATGTAAGGTATGTGTCTGCAAAACACAAGAAGATGGCGAAGAAAACTATGAACGTGTCTGCTTGGATGGTCCGGTGTTTGATATCAACAAGGTGGTGTTGTGATGAATTTAAAAGTAGATATTTGCGGGAAAACTTTGAAGAATCCGGTAATAGCAGCATCAGGGTGTTTTGGCTTCGGAAGAGAAATGTCGATTCAGTATGACTTAAATACTCTAGGTGGTATCGCACTCAAAGCTGTTACTGCACAGAAACGCATTGGTAATCCACCACCGAGAATCGCAGAGACACCATCAGGTATGCTCAATGCAGTAGGTTTGCAAAACTCTGGAGTGGATCAATTTATAGTTAAAGAAATGCCATTTTTAGATAAGCTCGACACAATACTCTTTGCAAATGTAGCAGGAAGTACTATTGAAGAATATATTGAAGTTACAGAAAAGCTTCAAAATATTGCAGTAGACTTTATTGAACTCAATATATCTTGTCCCAATGTTAAAGAAGGTGGCAATGCTTTTGGAGCAGAACCGGATACGATATACAAAGTTGTAAAACAAGTAAAAAAGGTATCCAAACAACCGCTTATTGTTAAACTCTCTCCGAACACAGTGGATATTGCAGCCAACGCCGTCGCAGCACAAGAAGCAGGCGCAGATGGAATATCTTTGATTAATACACTTATTGGTATGTCTGTGGATGTAGATAGAAAGCGTCCGATACTTGCAAACATTTCAGGAGGGCTTTCAGGTCCTGCAATCAAGCCTGTGGCACTTTCTATGGTCTATAAGGTAGCACAAGCAGTCTCGATACCAATTATCGGCATGGGTGGTATTATGACGGGTCGCGATGCAGTGGAGTTTTTATTGTGCGGTGCAACAGCTGTGATGTGCGGAACATTGAACCTTATTGAACCCGATGGAATACCAAATGTAATCGCTGGAATTGAAGAATATATGACACAACACAAAATAGACGACATCAATGAACTCATTGGTGGGTTAATCGTATAAAAGGGGAATCATGAACTACAAACAAGAATTTATCGAATTTATGGTACGCTCAGATGTTTTGACTTTTGGGGACTTCACTACAAAAAGCGGAAGGAAAACTCCGTACTTTGTTAATACCGGAAAGTATAAGACAGGAGCACAGATTTCTAAACTTGGAGATTACTATGCTGCATGTATTAAAGAACACATAAATGATGAAGTCGATGCACTTTTTGGTCCTGCTTATAAGGGTATTCCTTTAGCAGTCACTACAGCATCTTCACTTTTTAGAAACTATGAAATGGATATATCCTATACATTCAACAGAAAAGAAGCAAAAGATCATGGAGAAGGTGGGACAATTGTTGGATACAAGCCCAAAGATGGTGATAAAATCGTAATTATCGAAGACGTAATTACTGCAGGTACATCTATAAGAGAAAGTGTACCACTACTTAAGTCGATTGCTGATGTTGATATAACTTCTGTTGTGATTTCTGTTGACAGATTAGAACGCGGTAAAGGTGATAAAACAACACTGCAAGAGATAAAAGATGATTTTGGAATAAAAACATACTCTATAGTTAATACTCATGATATTATCGAATACCTCCACAATAAAGAAATTGATGGTAAGGTAATAATTAATGATGATATGAAGGCTAAGATGAAAGAGTATATGGCGCTGTATTGTGTAAGCTGATACATGTATTTATCAAATAATTATTACGTAACACATTCGCAATATTTACAATCACATAAAAAAAGAATATAATATATCTAATAATAAATAACTCTGGAAAACAAGATGACTAAAAAGAAAGACAAGCTAAGAATATTTGCAGTTACATTTGTAATAATCAATGTCATTTCTATTATGATGACTTGTTTTCATTTTTCATTTACTCAAGCTTTTGCAAATACACCAAACCCAACACAACAACCGCAAGAATCATTTGAAGATATGTATGCATATGTTTTGGATGACGTATCTAATGATAGCTATCAAAAATTACAATATATATATGAAGCATTTAGTATCGAAGTACGATTTGATATGGAAGAATATGATCGTGGGCAATATTCAAGAAAGACAGAAAATTTACCTTTAAGTCAATATGATTTTGCAATTGATCAAACCTATCGTTTTTTGAACCTTTTAGGTACGGATGATATTTCAAAAGAGATAATGAAGAATTCATTGTTCAAGGTCCATAATGTAGCATTTACTTATTATAGGCAAAACAGCAGAGTACAAGGACTCAATGATATCAATGGTGGCAATATCATGATAGCCTACGAAGTCAATGGATACGATCCCGACAAACTTCTTGCAACATACTTAGAGGAAGCCTCCGACAATATCTTCAATAGAAATAGACTCAGTCTGATTAAGTTTCGAACACAT
>JAGLOK010000121.1 GCA_023139005.1 Clostridiales bacterium
ATATCAATATTATTTGTAAAAAGAAAATCCGTCATCAAGAAAACGTATAAAGATTTGCCAATTGCAATTATTTTTCTTATCGCATCTGAATTCATGTTTGCAATGAATTTTCTAACATTTGAGGTGCAAAGTTTTCTAAGCAACTATTTCCGCTTAGTTGCTTTTTCTATCATCTATCTTGATATCATCCTTGCAAACATCACAACACCTTTCAATACGATATTTGCAGACTTAAAAGAATCAGAAAATAAGCTCTTTGAAAGCGAAAAGAAGTTTCGCAGTATGTTTGAATATGCACCCCTAGGATATCAATCACTTGATGAAAATGGACGGTTTGTCGAAGTAAACAATGCATGGCTTGAAATGTTTGGTTATGAAAAAAAAGAAGTCATCGGAGCGTGGTTTGGTGACTTTTTATGTGCAGAGTATGTTGATACATTCAATGCAAATTTCCTTAAATTTAAAAATAATGGTGAAACTTGCACGTACTTTGACATGTCAACCAAAAGCAAAGAACGAATTACCATCGCATTTGAAGGAAAGATATCCTATGATAGCAACGGTAACTTTAAACGAACACATTGTATACTGCAAAACATTACAGAAAAACAAGAATCCGATAGAAAGCTTGCAGAAAGTGAAGATCGTTATCATTCCATTTATGATCAAGCACAGTTTGGCATATGCAATATTGCACTAGATGGACAATTCATCAATGCAAACAAAAAATGCTGCGATATGCTAGGATATCCATTAGAAGAATTACAAACTATGTACATCAGAGATGTAACATATAAGGATGACATTGTAGTAGGACAAGAACAATTCGCAACAATGATCAACAATAACGAAGTGAAAATGATAATGACAAACCGATATGTCACAAAAAATGGGACAATTAAGTATTTGGACAGTTTGACATCTATCATCAGAGATAGTAATCAAAAACCATTGTATACGATGGTTACCATTGAAGACGTCACTCATATAAAACAATTAGAAGAGGATAATCTCAAGATGGAGTCCCATTTGAGAAACCAACAAAAACTCAAGTCCATCGGAACATTGGCAAGTGGCGTGGCTCATGAAATCAACAATCCTCTAAATGGCATTTTGAACTATAGTCAGATTATATACGATTCAGTCGATACAGATAGTACAATTGCAGAGCAGGCACAAGAAATTATTCATGAAACAGAAAGAATATCACTCATTGTAAAAAATCTTCTTCAATTTTCAAGACATGAAAAACATAGTTTCACAAAAATGAATGTAAAAGACATGATTGAACAAACTCTATCATTGATTAAGACTATAATAAAACGCGACCAAATTAATTTGAAAATTGAACTTTCAGAGAACTTACCAAATATCATGTGTCGCGGTCAACAAATACAGCAAATATTAATGAACTTACTCACCAATGCAAGAGATGCTGTAAATCTTCGATATAAAGAGTATAATGATAATAAGATTATCCGTTTGACATGTAAGACGATCAACAAGTCAAATATGCCTTATGTTCAAATAATGGTAGAGGATCATGGATATGGTATTCTGGAATCTGTGCAAGATAAGATATTTGATCCGTTTTTTACAACAAAACAAAGAGATGAAGGAACGGGACTTGGACTATCCATCAGCTATGGCATCGCAAAGGAACACAGTGGAGAACTGTCGTTTAAGACAAAAGAAAGGACTTATACACGATTTTATTTGGAATTGCCAATAGACACAGATAAAACTGTAGCACACTAGTACGTATAAGATGAGAATATATTATTATATAGGGAAAAGCCAATGGTAGAAATAGAATTGAATTAAGCACAAAAGAACATAAAGAGTCAACCAAAGGAGCAAAAGATGGGAAGAATACTAGTAGTAGATGATGAAAAAAGCATAAGAAATACATTTCAAGTTTTCTTATCAAACGAAGGTCATGAAGTCTTAATTGCAGAAAATGTTGAAAACGCAATAAAGGTTGCAAAGGAAAATGACCTAGATTTGGTAATCACGGATATTATCATGCCACGAAATACTGGTATAGATTTGATGGAGAAACTTAAGAAGATATATCCTAGTTTACCCATCATTATCATGACAGGAGAGCCTACTGTTGAAACTGCTGCTTTATCTGTGAAAAACAAAGCATATGATTACATCACAAAGCCGGTAGATAAAAACACTTTAATTATCACCGCAAACAATGCTGTAAAATACAAACAATTGAATGATGCTAAAAAAGATTTAGAAATGAAGAACAAGGAATACCAAAACAATCTGGAAAAGCTAGTTGAGGTTAGAACTGAATCATTACAAAAAGCTATGAATGCAACAGTAATTACAATGTCAACCATCATTGAACTTAGAGATCCATATACAGCAGGTCACGAGAGAAGGGTAGGGAATCTCGCAGTAGAAATTGCCAAGAAAATGAAACTTTCGAAGAAACAACTTGATTGTATTTATGTGACAGGCTATCTGCATGATATTGGGAAAATATCCGTACCTGCAGAAATCCTATCAAAGCCCGGGAAATTAACAAATATTGAGTTTGAGTTTATAAAAACGCATGTAACATATGGCTATGATGTGCTAAAGAAAGTAGAGCTACCATGGCCTGTTGCCAACGTTGTCTATCAACATCATGAAAGAATGGACGGCAGCGGATATCCCCGAGGCCTTAAGGGCGATGAAATAATGATTGAAGCAAAAATTATGGCCGTTGCAGATGTTGTTGAAGCTATGACATCTCACAGACCATATAGACCAAGCCTTGGCTTGGATATTGCACTCAATGAAATTGAAACCAACAAAGGAAAACTCTACGATGAAGAAGTTGCCAATGCAACCATAGAACTGTTTAAGAAAGACAAATACGAAATTATTGATGAAACTAAAAATATTGTATTTTCAGTATAGATTCCACCATTATATGATGGACAATTCTGGGCATATATTTGAGAACGCCACTAAAGGTTAAATAATGAGTATCACATGTAATAAAATAGAAATTAATAAGGAATTGGATAAGAATCGCAATTAAGGATAATGGAAACGGCGTTCCAAATAAAATCCAAGATAAGATCTTTGATCCATTCTTCACAACAAAAAGCAGGGATCAGGGAACAGGACTTGGTTTAGCCATCAGCTATGGTATAATAAAAGAACACAATGGAAATTTGACATATGATACAAAAAAAGGAGAACATACTAAGTTTTATGTGGATCTACCCATTCAATAGATAATAGCTATTATTTGATGAATTATGATAATATAATTCTTCATAAAAATAGCATTATCGATTGTTAATAATGATTAACAAATTGTTTACTCGAAAATCATTGACCAAATAGTTTTAATGACATAATATGTTCAAGAAATTAGTATTTGTAATAAACTTCAGATATTAGTAAAATATAAATAAATATAGAGAAATAAAAAGGAGTAATTTATGAAATCGACAGGTATAGTAAGAAAAGTAGACGAACTAGGACGCGTTGTAATTCCTATAGAATTACGTCGCACACTTGGAATTGACATCAAAGATGCACTTGAAATATATGTTGAGGGTGAACATATTATTTTCAAAAAATACCAACCAGCATGCATTTTCTGTGATAGTGCTTCAGACGTTTTAAACTATAGAGGAAAACTCATATGTAATGAATGTTTAGACACACTAAAGGAATCTGAATAAAAATATATTTGCAAAACAATGCGCCGCTAACGCGGCGTTTTTTTATCTGAATATAATCATATGCATTTTATGAATTATTGATATTTGTTTTTAATCATAATTATTTCCGGCATAGCTTTTATAAATGCCTCAACCACTTTTGGATCAAAATGACTACCCGCTTCTTCTTCAACAAGCTTTATTGCTCGCTTTGTGCTCCAAGCTTCTTTATAAGGTCTTAATGATGTTAGTGCGTCAAAAACATCTGCAACTGCTACAATTCTTGCATAAATATGAATATCTTCACCAACTAATCCTTGAGGATAGCCCTTCCCATTCCACTTTTCATGATGCTCATATGCAACTATCTTTGCAGTTGATATTAGCTCCGACTTGTGTTCTCCAATAATTCTTTTTCCAATATCACAATGAGTTTTGATAATTTCCCATTCTTCATCGTTTAGTTTCCCAGGTTTTTGCAATACAACGTCTGGTATACCTATTTTTCCCAAATCATGCATAGGTGCTGCATTCAACAACAGCTCCGCTTCATCTTCATTAAATCCATAAGCTTTTGCAATTTCGCAACAATATTTGCTCATCCTAACTACGTGTATGCCTGTTTCATTATCTTTAAATTCTGAAGCGACACCTAATTTTCTTATAATCTCTAATCTTGTTTGATTTAGTTCTTTTGTTCTTTCGTTAACTAACCTTGTGAGCTCTCTTTTCTGATCGTACAATGCAAGTTGCGTCTTTACCCTAGCCTTTACAACTATTGAACTTACCGGTTTTGTAATATAATCTACTGCACCAAGCTCAAATCCTTTTGCTTCATCAAAGTCCTCTTCTTTAGCCGTTACAAAAATAATTGGAATATTTTTTGTTAGTGGATCTTTTTTTAATAATTTACACGCCTCAAAACCATCCATAACCGGCATAATAATATCAAGCAAAATGATATCAGGCATATATTTTTTTGATATTTCAATTGCGGTTTTACCATTTGTAGCAAAATTAATATTATATTCTGTTGATAATATGCTATCTAGAATATCTAAATTTTCTGTAGAATCATCAACTACTAATATTGTTTGTTTTTTTATGTCCTGGCTCATAAATAATTCCTCCAATTATTTTAAGTTTGCTAATATTTCATTGCAAATTTCAAGTGCTGTTTCAAAATCATAGTTGATAATATGCTCGCCCATTTCTTCAAATCTTGCTTGGTTTGAATACTCAGACATATATTTTGATAAATCCTGATACAATTTTTTAGCACTTGTATCATACTCTATGATAGATTTCTTCAAGACACTTATTTTTTCAAGCAATTCTTTTTTGTCTATTGATTCTTCCTTTATGAGTTTTCTGCTTTTTTCCTGAACTAGTAAATCTACCTGTTCAGCTTGCAAGATAATTGTTTTTAATTCTAATGAAATGCTTTCAGTTTTCTTATTTAACTGAGCATAATCAATATTTTCTTCTTTTAAAATTCCTTCAAGATTCTTTACCATATAATTTAGTGATTTTGCTCCAATATTACCTGATACTCCTTTTAAAGTATGAACTCGTTTAATGCTTTCATCAATTTTTCCATTTATAATATCTTGCTTTATATCTTCACAACAGTCCTTATAATGATTGCTAAATTTCTTTATTATTTTTAAGTATAATTCTATATTGCCCTCTATTCTTTTAAGACCGTCATCTACATCGATATTAACAAGAATTTTTTTAATATCCTCTTTTGAAATATTAGTATCTGATTCTAAATTGACTTTGTTTACTTCCCTAGTTCCGGGTTTTATCCATTTAACTAAGACAGTAAACAACTCTAGTATATCAATAGGTTTTGATATATAATCATTCATTCCAGACTTTATTACATAGCTTTTTGTACTACTCATTGCATCAGCACTTAATGCTATAATTGGTAAATCTAAAATTTCTTTATCTCTTAATTTGATTGTTGCTTCATATCCGTCAAGTATTGGC
This sequence comes from Clostridiales bacterium, assembly GCA_023139005.1. GTDB lineage: Bacteria > Bacillota > Clostridia > Christensenellales > UMGS416 > JAGLOK01. Next base: position 5,679 of record JAGLOK010000121.1, read on the forward strand.
ATTTGAAGGTCCATCAGTACAATATCATAATCATTATTATCTAAAACCTTTTCAACTGCTATTTGTCCATTTTCTGCTATGTCTACCCAAAAACCTTCAAGCTCTAAGAGCTCACTTGCTACTTGTTGATTAACTTCATTGTCTTCTACAAGTAATATCTTAGCTCCTCTTATTTGTTCAAATCCTTTTGGATATTGATAACTGGGAATATCTTTTTCGGATTCATTGCTTGCTTCATTAACAAATAATTTTATTATTGCATCAAATAATGTTGATTGAGAAACAGGTTTTGTTAAAAAGTCATCAAACCCTTCTTCCTTTGCCTGTTTAAAAAGCTCATCTTTACAATAGGCTGTTAATAGAATTATCTTTGGACGTGTTTTCTCGTTTAATATTTGTTTTATTTGCTTCCATGTTTCTATTCCATTTAAACCGGGCATTTTCCAATCCATCAAAATAAGATCATATGATTCTTCTGCTTTTTGCATAATGCTGATTGCTTGTTCTCCCGATACTGCAACTTTGGGTCTGTAATTAAATCCTTCCAAATAGTTTATTAACACTTCTCTTGCATATTCATTATCCTCAACAATTAATACGTGCAATTTTTTTAACGTTTTAGGGAGAAGATTGGCTCTTGAGATTTTTTTAGAACTCAGTTTAAACTTAGATGTAAATACAAATACACTACCTTTTCCGTATTTACTCTCTACAGTTATTTCTCCTTCCATAAAGTTTACCAAGCTTTTAGATATACTTAAACCAAGCCCCGTTCCGCCATATTTTCGGGTTGTTGAAGTATCAGCCTGAGTAAATGCTTGAAAAAGCTTTGAAACCTGCTCTTGCGTCATACCAATACCTGAGTCTTTAACAGAAAATTTTAACAACACCTCATCTTCTGTTTTTTCCATAATCTCAACTTTTATAATAACTTCACCATGCTCTGTGAATTTGATTGAATTGCTTGCCAAATTCAGAAGCACCTGACCAATTCTTAACGGGTCTCCCACAAGGTTTGTAGGCACTTTTTTATCTTTAGATATTACTAACTCAATACCTTTTTCATATGCCTTTAAGGACAAAATATCAGATAGATTTTCTAAAACTTCATTTAAACTAAAATCAATGCGTTCAATAGTTAATTTACCTGATTCAATTTTTGAGAAATCTAAAATATCATTGATTATACTTAAAAGGTTCTTTGCAGACCTCCCTATTTTTGTTACATAGTCTCTTTGTTTTGCCTTTAGTTCAGTTCTTTCCAACAAACTGTTTAAACCAATAACAGCATTCATAGGAGTTCTTATTTCATGACTCATGTTAGCTAAAAAATCACTTTTTGTTTTGGTAGCCTGTTCTGCTTCTTCTTTTGCGATGGTAAGCTGTTCTTCAACTTCTCTTCGCTTTAATATTTCCCTTTTTAGAGTATGATTCCAATATAAAAATATTGAAATTATTATTGCAACTACAAGCAGTCCAACTATTATATATCTATATATTAGGCCATAATCTGCTTCTTTCTCAATGCCTAACCATTTATTTTGAATTTGAATCTTTTCTTCTTCGGAGATTTGAGCAAGAGCCTTGTTTAGTATGGAAGCCAAAATTATATTTTCAGGATTTATCGCCATGCCAAGTTCGCTTGTTTCATTGTCTTGGATATCATCGGCTTTTATGTTAGTTATTCCCAATCGTTTAATCATATATCTGGAACTTGCATAATTTGCTATTATAACATCAATTTCTCCAATTGACAGCGCATATAATAGTTCTTCAATATTATTATATAAAACTGGAACAATATCAGTTTCATATGTAATATAACTATAATGTGAAGAGTTTCTCTGAACTCCGATAGTTAGATCTTCTAGGTTCTCAAGACTATGTTTTGGACTTTCTGTACTTGATAATAATGCTCTTTGATATTTAAAATAACCATCTGTAAAAAGAAAAAGCTTTTTTCGTTCTTTAGTGATACCTATACAGGGCAACAAATCTACTTCTCTTTTCAAGGCCATTTCATATGCCTCACTCCAAGACAGGCCCTCTACTATCTCAAAAGTTAATCCCGTTTCAACTTCAATTAGTTTTAAATAATCAGCTGCCATTCCCTTGTATAGCCCATCGCTGTCAATAAACTCATATGGTTGAAAGCTTGGATCAACTGCAGTAATTATAATTGGATTTTCTTCAATGTATTCTTCTTCTTCTTTTGTATATTTTGATGATGCACAAAAAGCCATTACCGGTTGAATTAGCATTAAAAAAACAAGTAGACTTAAAAGAAATAGTTTTTGAAATATTAGATGTCTTTTCATTTTATTCTCCAAATTCTCAAGTTAACAATAATTAGTGTTTAAATGAATACATTTTAAATAAACCTGTTCAACTAATTTGCTTTATCTTTACTTCTCAATTAACTCCAATGCTTCTTCTATTGTTATGTTTCCAATTATAGCTTCATGAATATAGTAAGAATATAATTGTTTTCTTTTTTCTGCCCATTCTTCGGAGGGAGTGTTAATACTAGGTTTTTTATATCCTTCAATAAAAACTAAGAACTCAGGATATTGTTTAAAAAATTGAGAGTTTTCCATATTCTTTTTCAATGGCACTCTAAAAGGATAGTATTCTTCATGCTTTGGATCATATTCTCCATCCATTATCTTTTCTAGTGTATCTTCATCTATTAAGTAAGAAATAAATTCTTTAGCTTCATCAATCATTAAAGAATCTTTTGAAACAGTCAACATTAACGGACCTACTTCAGAATACATACCTATTTGGCTCAGTGAAATTGTTCCTATTTCAAAAGGATAGCCTCTTTTCCAAATATCTGAAATTGCCCAGGGACCTTGTATTTCAAATGCTATTTCTTCTGATGCAAAAAGCTCCATTACTTCAAGACCTGTATCATCTTCCCATCCATCTTGGGCAAATTTACCTAATTTCTTAATATAAAAATCAATCGCTTCTATGCTTTCTTTAGAATTAATAGCAACCTTGTTCATTTCACCATTTTCATCAAGCTCCATTAACCTCCCACCATATGTGTATATGAACTGACTTAGCATCCATGTCACGTCATGATGGTCTGCACCAACAAGTCCTAATCCCTTTGATTCAGTCATAGTATCGACTGCCATACATGCTTCAAGAAGGTCTTGAGTGGTCTTCCATTTGTATGGATCAATCTCAGCTTGATTTACAAGTTCTTTATTAAACACAATTCCCATTGAGTGTCCAATCCAAGGTACTCCCATTATTCCTTTTTTAGTTTCTACCAATTCAATTATAGTTTCATAATACTTATCTGCCTCATTTGAGAAATAATCCGTTAGAGGATAGAGTTCAGTTGAAATACTGCTATTTCTTATGAAACGATAAGGCATCACATAAACATCAACTGTATCAGAGGATAAAGCTTGTAAATATTCATCCTTATCTTCACTGCCGCCAAGCATTGTAACGTGAATATTGTCTTGTGAATTGTTAAAACCTTCTACAATGTTCAATATTGCTTCACCACGACTAGATTTATCATCCCAAGTAATTTTGAAATATATTTCTTTTTTTTCTTTGGATTTTATTGTACATGACAGGCTACAGCAAGTGAGTATGACTATAATGGCAAATATGATTATAGATTTAAATTTTGACATCATTGTGCTATTCATAAATAAACCTCCAAATGAAGTTAATATGCATCCAGCTTATGACATAATCTGCTTTTGTAAGTATATTATAACATATAACACAAGTTTTTGTACTAAAATATTTATTTAATGATTAAATTCATCATAATCGATTCTGACTATCGTGTTTTTTTAAGAACATTCTTTCTTCATGTGTATCGGCATGCTCATATGCAATACTATGAAATTCATTTTGCAATTCAACAAAGGCGCTCACTACATCCGGGCAAAAGAATGTTCCGCTTCCGCCACTGATAATCTCAACAGCTTCTAAATGTGAAAATTGTTTCTTATATACTTTCTTTGAGACGATTGCATCATACACATCCGCAATTGCCATAATCCTTGCTGACAATGGTATTTTGATTCCTTTGATTCCTTCTGGATAACCTGAACCATCCCATTTTTCATGATGATAATAAGCAATATCAATTGTCATAGTTAAAAAAGAATTGGATCCCAATTTTTTTTCTGATTTTTGCAGGATATCCCTTCCCATTTTAGTATGTGTTTTCATCGTTTCAAATTCTTCTTTGGTCAAACTTCCCGGTTTTAACAATATTTCATCTTTGATTCCTACTTTACCAATATCATGCAAAGATGCTGCTTTATATAATAGTGCAATTGTATATGAATCCAATTCTTCAGAATACTTACTCTTCATACTCAATTTTTTTGCAAGCAATGATACATATTCCTGTATGCGCATGATATGAGATCCTGTTTCATATGACCGCGTCTCAACCAGAGAAACCAAGCTATGTATAATAGCATCTTGGGTATGACTTAATTCTTTTGTTCTTTCATGAACTTGTAATACGAGCTCTCTTTTATGGTTTTGTAATGCAAGTTGGGTTTTTATTCTGTTCTTAACAATTACCGGATTAATTGGTTTTGTTATAAATTCAACTGCTCCCAGCCTAATTCCTTCATCCTCATAATGCTCTTGTTCTTGAGTTACACTAAATATGATTGGTATATCTTTAGTTCTAGGATCTTCCTTTAACAATACACACACTTCAAAGCCATCCATCCCCTGCATCATCGTGTCTAATAAAATAAGATCTGGGATAAATTTTTTCGCTATAGTTAAAGCCTTTTGTCCATTGATTGCAAACTTAGTTATGTATTCATGTCCTAAAACTTGATCAAGTTTCACAATGTTTTCTGTAGAATCATCAACGATTAAGATTGTTTGTTTTTCTAGGCTTCGAATCATTGAATATGCCTCCTGTTATAAGCAATACTTTTAGCAAAATACTTGAGTATTACTTTGTTTACAATAGTATTGTCGGTATTTTCCAATATTATCTAAAAAACTTTCTTTTATATATATCTAATATGATAAATAAATTATTGTTATTTATTGATGATTGCAGTTAATGGACGTTCCAAATCGTTTGTTACTTTGTATGTTTTTGATTCAGCATCAATAACATCAAATAGTTCGCCGTACTTATCCCAAAATTGTTGGTCTCCATGTCCAATGTACACATACTCATATTCAATTTCATGTAATACATCTAGAAACTCTTGAGCTGTTCTGTTGACGGTCCATGTGTCTGCATCTGAATACGGCTCTCCCATGCTCCAAGTGCCCAGGTTTGCAGGGTTTGTAGCTAATTGATATCTTGTACCCATAAATGTATATCCTCTAGATTTTTGAAATACCAAATACACTTTTGCATCAGTACCTATTGTCTCATGAATAGTCTCTGCATGCTCCTTTGCTCCCTGCTCATATACATTTTCTGTATGTCTGTCACCTATAAAATTTAGCTTAAATGGATTTGCTAAGCCTACTATTACAATTATCATAAGCAAACATAAAGATAGAAGTGCTCTTTTAGTATTTTTACTTTCAAAATGATTATCATAAAGATTCTTTATCATCATATATGATATTCCTATGAGCCAGAAGATGAAAAAGGTTGCCATGTATCGACCAAATGATGCTATTGTGGTTCCTTCAAACTCGGTAAATTTGAATAGATAAGTATATAATAATGCGATATTGTAAAGTACCCAACTAATAAAGAACATAATATTCATGTTTCTGAACTTCTTTCGTTGTGCTTTTTGTTTTCTTAGAATAAAGTGCATTGAAATGTTCAAAATAATTATACATATAAGTATTCCTACAGTTGAACTCATCAACGTGAAAATATACATTAAAGGATTCACATTTCCTAAACCATTTAGAAAAAGGGCTTTCATATAATTCTCTAGTGTTAGAATAAACCGAACATTAGTTATTGGTTGAGATAGAGCTTCAACGCTTTGACTACTAATAGTATTCAGGTGAATTTTCCATAATCCAATTGATAATAACAACGCAATAAATAGTGTGAAAACTTTTTTCCAATTGCTTTTATCTTTTATTCCGTTTTTATGAATTTGATCTGCAACAATAATTATTATTAGCAAAACAGCAAAACCCAATGATTCAATACGTATCAAACTAAGTACAAACAAGACTAGAGATATTTTTACAATATCTGAATATTTCTTTTGGGAATTGCTATACATTATAAAGCAGCTTATTACCACAACAGCCATTATTGTATCGGTAAATATATTGAATATATTATGACCACCAAATTTTATGATGACAACTAATGGCATGATGATTAACAACAATATATACCATGGTTTCTTAAATGATTGTCCTTTGAGCAATACACTAAAACAAGAAGCTAGCAATATCGCTTGTGCATAGTACATCATACCCTCAGAGCCACCTGTTAGTTTCATAAATAGATATTGAAATAAAGCTGTTGCCGGTGGATATGATAGATATGATACGGCACCACCTGCTTTTGGCAAAGCACCTGTATGGATCATATTTCTTACAATCAGAGCCCAGTGAGAGTACTCATCCCAAGCTCCTGTTACTATTGGTTTGCAAATCGGATATAGAATTATAATAAAGAAGATAAATATCAAAAAACCTGGCTGTAATAATTGTTTGCAATACGCTTTAAAGCTATTTCTTT
>JAGLOK010000122.1 GCA_023139005.1 Clostridiales bacterium
TCGAAGTAACATTTGACATCGATGCAAACGGTATCGTGCATGTATCTGCAAAAGATATGGGCACAGGTAACGAGCAAAAAGTGGTTATCACAGCATCAAGTAACTTATCTGATGATGAAATCGATAAAGCAATGCAGGAAGCTGAACAATTTGCAGAAGCAGATAAGACGCAAAAAGAATCTGTTGAAATCAAAAACACTGCAGACCAGATGGTTTATACCACTGAAAAGGCATTGAAGGACATGGAAGCTAACATCACAGAAGAAGACAAAGCAAAGATTCAACCTGAAATTGATGCAGTAAAGGCAATCAAAGATGGTGATGATCTAGAAGCCATCAAGGCAGCAACTGAAAAGCTATCTACAGTTTCTCAAGAAGTATTCGGAAGAGTATATCAAGAGCAAGCAGCCCAAGCACAAGCAGCACAAAGTGCTGAAGGCGCAACCGATGAAGGAGCAGAAACGGTACAAGACGATGTAGTAGATGCGGATTATGAAGTAGTTGAGGAAGAAGAAGACAAAAAATAGGGCGCGCACCCAAATGCGCTGTTAATCTCTGAGATATTGTTCTTGAATGTCGGTCACGTATTATACGATACGCTCCCTAATTCATCAAACAATCTCTCAAAGCCTTCCAACACTTTTGGGCACGCTTAGAAAAGCATAAATCACCCATACCGTTTTCAGATGAAAGCGGTTTTGGGGTGAAATGGAATGAAAGTAGTTCTATATTCCGTCCCGCAGGACACGATGATTAGATAACTAAAACTCAACAACTTTTACGGACATGCGCCGGAAAAGTACTACAAATTAAAATAGCAGTAGGTAGAAAGCGCGATTTGACAAAAAGCATGAGAGTATCCGGTCTCGAATTTTTGACAAATTGCAAGACCTCGATTGGAATTCATTATATTCCAATCGAAACAAGCGACTTTAGGAGCGAACCGTGGCTGAAAAAAGAGATTATTATGACATCCTAGGTGTAAGCAAAGATGCAAGTGATGCAGAGGTTAAGTCTGCATATAGAAAGCTTGCAAAAACGCATCACCCAGACCTGAACCCTGAGGACAAGAAAGCTGAGGCAAAGTTCAAAGAAGCCAGTGAAGCATACGAAGTGCTGTCCGACAGCACAAAGCGTGCGCAATATGATAGGTTTGGCCATGCAGCAAATCAACAAGGCTTTGGTGGACAACAAGGCGGATTTGGAGGACAAGGTGGATTTGGTGGCTTTGAGGATATATTTGAAAGCTTCTTCGGCGGCGGTGGCGGATTCGGCGGTACCAGTTCAAGGCGTAGAAATTCACCACAACAGGGTGCAAACTTGCGCTATGATATTCGCATCACCTTTGAACAAGCAGCATTTGGCTTGAAGCGTGATATTTCTATTAACCGTACTGAAAACTGTGATCACTGTTCAGGCACCGGTGCAAAAGATGGAAAAGAAGTAGAGACATGTCCTGAGTGTAAGGGTGCAGGACAAGTTAATGTGGTACAGCAAACATTGCTCGGACGCGTTCAAACCACCAGACCATGTACACGATGTCACGGAAAAGGAAAAATCATCAAAGTACGTTGCGGATTCTGCGGTGGAACAGGAAAGCAACAGAAATCACGCACCATTTCAATCAATATTCCTGCAGGAATTGCAACAGGACAGCAAATACCTCTTCGCGGTGAAGGAGAAGCAGGTATCAATGGTGGACCTTCAGGAGACTTGTTTATACGTGTGAATGTGTCCAAGCATAAGTTCTTCCAACGTGAAGGATATGATTTACATCTTGAAGTGCCGATAACACTCTCGCAGGCAACATTAGGTGTAAGCCTTGAAGTACCACTACTAAAAGGAAAAGCGAAGTACACTGTTCCTGAAGGAACACAGTCAGGTGCAATCTTACGACTTCGCAGTAAGGGAATCACACACCTCAACTCAACAAGAACAGGTGATTTGTATATTCACATAGTAGTTGAAGTACCGAAAAAACTTTCCAAGAAACAAAAGGAATTGCTTGAAGAGTTTGAAAAGCTATCAGGGGATAAGCAGTATAGGGAAGTTGGGAAGTATAAGAATATAATTAAATAATCGAGCACTTAAAATGATGTAATTTCGCCACGATATACATTGTCAAACGTCGGTCACGTATGACGCGATACGCTCCCTAGTTTGACAATACATCTCATGACGTCTTACAAACATTTTAAGCACTCTTTGGTTTGGTAGAATTAAAATACGCGCACTCAATCGGGCATTGCTCTCACCTAGTCTTGCAGCATTTTAAGCACTCTCTGGGTTACAAATGATAAAATGAGTAGAATATGAAACCATTGTTTAGCGATAGACAGTGGTTTTTTGGTGTTTGAATGCGATGTAGCATCAACTTTAATTTCTGACACTTCAAACAAGCCATAGTGGTATACGATACTAACGCATACTCAGATATCTGTTTTTATGTTAAAATAGCAAAGCACATATTCACTGTGTAATTTGGCAGATCAACACATTTTTTAAGCAAAGATGAAAGGAAGAGGATTATGGGAATACGCGGAATATCAAAAAAAGAAACATATCAACAATTAGCTGAGATAATCGATGCAGAATATATTGAGGCGAGTGTACTTAAGGGTGGCGTTCGGGTTGAAAAAAAACATAAGATATGGACCATATTCCTAGATACATTCACAGTAAACACAGGTAGCAGTACTACAACATTTACCCGTGTACGTGCACCGTTTGTGGGGTATTTTGATTTTCGCTTTAAAATCGGACGTATAAATATCTTTACAAAGATTGCACGATTTTTTGGAAAGCAATATTTATCATCAGGAGACTATGTATTTGATGATGAGTTTTTTATCAAAGGCAATGATGAAGAAAGAGTCAAGGATGTTTTTGAAAACGATCAGATTAAGAATCTATTCAGAGACATCAAAAGAACCAATGTTACAGTTAAGAAAAGCAGGGGCAGAGATATTGTTGATGAATATGAAATCAACTATATAACAGCCGGAGTTGTTAAAGATTGTGAGATATTGAAAGACATATTTAACCTATTTGAAGTGATGCTAGATACATTTGAAGAGAATCATATCGCAAAAGATGAAGAGGCACAGATTGTGTTGTATAAGTAATTTTTATGAGGTGTGATGTGCAGAAGCTAGTGAACATAGCAATGGAATGGGATATTCCCGATATCAAAGAAGAGGTAGCAATAAAAGATGATAAGGATAGGTTTGTTTATAAGCTGATTTGTGAAGATAATACAGAATACTTATTGAAGACTAAGAATAATGTTCAACAAATTGATGCAGAAGCAGAACTGTTAACATACTTGGCAGATAACAGTATCCCTATAGCTGTTCCTCTTAGGACAAGAGACAATAGATTATTTGCAACCTATTTAGATAATAACTATGTGTTATATAAGTTCATTAATGGCAATCATATCCGATGTGAGTCATTTGACGAGTATGCTGAAGCTGCGAGAGTTTACGGTTCTGTTTTAGCGAAATTCCATAAAGTCATTAAAAACTATGTTGGTAATATTGAATACATAAAAGATATGAACTTACATAATCAGATTTTTACATGGGCATTACCGATTATAGAAAAGCAGCAGAGATATGCCAAGATTCGAGATATTGTTTTTGAAATAAAAGATGATTTGTCAGAAGTATTTATTGATTTGCCTAAACAGTTTATACATAGAGACTTTCACGAGGATAACATATTATTTGATGGCAAGAGATTGATTGGTATCATCGATTTTGATAGTTGTATGATTGGATATAAAGTATATGATATATGTTACATACTGACGAGTATTTTGTTAAATGATTTAGATAGTATAGAGTTTAAAGCAAACTGGATCAAATTAATTCCAATATTATTGAATAGTTATTTGAAAGAGAATGAGTTAGAAGATTGTGAAATTAGCTCCTTATGGTATATATTTCTTGCTTCTCAATTAACATTCATTGCATGGGCAATAACTCAGGATAATGAAAAATTATTAAATGACAATCTGCAAGGATTTTACTGGATATATGAAAATAGAAATGAGATAATAGGGCAAATAGAAACTTTCAAATAATCATGACTATGTATTATTTAATTTTAATCTAAAAAACCCAGTCCCGTAGGACACAATTATTGGCAAACAAAAGCACGTAAACTTTCTCGGACATGCGCCGAGAAAGTACGAATAAAGAAATCTAGAAAATTAACAAAAGCGCAAAACATAAAAAAGCATGAGTGAAGCGAATTTTTTATATTTTGTAAGACACTCGCTTCGAATTCACTTTTTTCGAAGCGAACATAAGCGAAAGCGAGTACAATGAAATTCATCGAAATAACAACAAAAACCACAACCCTCGGTGCCGAAATGGTATCGGCTATTTATGATGCTCATGGAGCGACAGGGTGTGTGATCGAGGATAAAAATGATATCATCAATAACCTTTCAACTTATGGAGAGTGGGACTATATTGCAGATGATGTGATTGGCGATATGCCTGACGAGGTGCAGATAAAGGCGTATTTTGATATGCAAGCAGAAAGCACCATCATACAGGTGAAAAAGGATATAGCAAACCTCATTACATTTACTGATATGGACTTGGGTTCACTTGAAGTCATTGTAAATGTTGTCGATGAAGATGACTGGAAAAATGAATGGAAAAAACTGCTGGCTATTATAGCTGTATTTGTTGGCTGTTTTTATCTGCCGGTAGG
>JAGLOK010000123.1 GCA_023139005.1 Clostridiales bacterium
CGATTGGGGTCTTTGGACCCGGGTATATTTGACGAAGAATTCATTAGATACCTTGCAGATAATCAAAAGATATGCAAGCACTTTCACATATCGCTTCAAAGCGGCAGTGAGGAAATCCTCAAACACATGGGAAGAAACTATACAGCTTTGCATTATAAAAAAGAAGTGGATTTAATACGTCAGTATATGCCTAAGGCTGCGATATCCACCGATATCATGGTGGGATTTCCCGGCGAGACAGAGGTGCTATTTGAAGAGAGCTTGAACTTTGTCAAAAACATTGGCTTTGCAAAAGTGCATGTATTCCCATACTCTGTGCGTCCAAATACAAAGGCTGCAAATTTTGCAGACCAAATTCCAAAGGTGGTTAAGCAAAAACGTGTTGCTTTAATGCAAGATATTGCAGAGCAATCAAGACATGCATACATGTTGCGTATGATGGGAGAAGACGTTTCTGTGCTCTTGGAAACAGCCGATGAAAATGGCGATGCCTATGGATATAGCGATGAATATATAAGGGTGAAAGTGGCAGACGGCGCAGACAAACTCGGTGAGATCGTGAAGGTTACTTTGAATAAAGAAAATATTGTGGTTGACGACTAGAGTCAATATATTTAAAATAATATTATAGCATCCGTCCCGCAGGACACATCTACTAGAAAGCAGTAGCAGGATAACTTTCACGAGCATTTACCGGGAAAGTATTGAAAGATAAAATGAAAACGAGCTTCCTGTTCCGCAGAACACGTTAGACAGAATACAATAGCTTAATAACTTTCACCGACATGTGCGGGGAAAGGTTTGAAAAAGCAGGACAGAAAACGAACAAAGCGCAAAAAATGTAAAAAGCATGAACGAAGTGAATTTTTATGTTTTTTGTAAGACCTCGATTCGAATTCATTTTATTCGAATCGAAGAAAAACGGAGTTTTTTATATGGCTAAATTATACTTCAGATTTGCAGTCATGAACGCAGGTAAATCCACACAATTATTGCAGATTGCATACGACTATGAGCACAACAACAAAAAGAAGATACTCTGCTTGAAGCCAGGGGTTGATACAAAGCAGGAAAGCAGCATCACATCGCGTCTTGAAGATGGGGTGATTAGTAGAGAATGTGACTTTCTCATCCACCCAAAAGAAGGATGGCTTTACGAAAGGCTTGAAAGGGATATCAAAGATAGTAAGCGAAAAGGAAACCAAATCTCCCTTGTGCTGATTGATGAAGCACAGTTTATGAGCAAAGCCAATGTATGGGAACTTGCACGTATTGTAACCTATTATGATGTGCCTGTAATTTGCTTTGGATTGAAGACTGATGCATTCGGGGAACCCTTTGAAGGGAGTGCATATCTCTTTGCACTTGCACAAGACATTGAAGAGGTGACCACACGTGCTATATGCCACTTAAGTGACCATCCTAAGAAAGCCAGTATGATCTTGCGAAAGGTCAATGGCGTTCCGATATTTGAAGGGGCACAGGTTGCCATCGACAATGACGAAGAGATCGAGTATCTACCGGTATGCTTGCAAGAGTATATCAAGCTCAAGGACAGTATGAAATAATAACACTAACGATAAAACCCCTTGAATCATCAAGGGGTTTTGCTTATCTATATCTATACGCTCCTACGTGAAATTAACGATGTTCTCCTACAAAAAAGATTGCCAATGTGTCCGGGCCACCATGTGCGCCGACAACAGGACCGATGTTCTCGATGACAATGTTTTGTGTTCCGAAACGTTCTTTGACCATGTCTGCAAGCATTTGTGCTTCACCGATGCAATCCGCATGAGAAATGTATGCTTTTTGATTTGCAGGATCAACTGCCAGATTTTCCATTTCGTCAACAAGAGCCTTCATGCTCTTTTTGCGACCCTTAGCTTTTGCAGCAGGAACCAACTTACCGTTATCATCAACTTTTAATATGGGTTTAACAGAAAGTAATGTACCCAATACAGCAGAGGACTTAGAGAGCCTTCCACCACGGAATAGATGATTAAGGTCTGCTACTGTAAACCATGAGTTGATTTTGGGAATGGTTTCATTGAAAAATGATACTGTTTCATCATAGCTTGCACCTGCATCTTTTTTGTCTAGCGCTAAGTCTATTAAAAGTCCTTGTCCTGAGGATACTGCTTTTGAATCAACTGCGGTCATTTTGCTTTTCGGATATTTTTCTTTTAGGGTATCCATTGCGATGACTGCATTTTGATGAGAGCCTGAAAGCGCAGATGATAATGATACATGAATGATATCTAAGCCTTTGAGTAAAAATGGAGTGAAGAATTCTTCAAAACGAGCTGAGTTGATTAACGATGTTTGAGACATTTTACCGTCTCTGAGCATGCCGAAGAAAGTTTTTGAAGTCATGGATTTGTCATCATAGTAGTCTTTTCCGTCGATGGTGAACATCAGCGGAATCATGTTCAAATCCCTTTTTTTCATATACTCTGCAGAAAAGTCTGCACAACCGTCGGTAGTGATTATATACGCCATATTATTTCCCCCTATTCATATTGTTGACAAAGATGATTTTACTCCATTTTATAAACATTTACAATAATTATTTTGAACATCTAATTATTTAATCATCCAATCTTTGCATCAATAGATAATTATTATATATCTAGTGACTCGCAAGTAGAATATGATATAATATTCAAGTAGGTGACATTTTGATGAAATTTTATGAAACGATTGCAAAATACTATGATGATATATTCCCGTTGAATCATGCACAAGTGAATTTTACAAAAAAATACGCAAAACAATTTAGAGTACAGCACTTACTGGACATTGGCTGTGCAACAGGCAAATTTGCACATGCAATGATTAATGATGTACAGAAAATAAACGCATTTGATATGGACCAAATTATGGTTAATATTGCAGTCAATCGCTATAAAGACATTTCACTGGAGTATCAAATTGGCGATATGCGATTCTTAGATGATTTGTATGCTGATATGCAATTTGACATGATCACTTGCTTCGGGAACACACTAGTGCATCTATCGCATGAAGATGTCCTTGAAACACTCAAGGGAATCGGTAAGCATCTGTCTGGAGTCTTTCTGATGCAGATACTAAATTATGATCATATATTCAAAGAAAACATCACAGCGCTACCAATTATTGATAATGAAAAAATTACTTTCATCAGGACATATAACTTAGATGATCATAAGAAAATAGGATTTGACACGCAGTTGATACTAAAGGACACAAACACTACCATACAAAACAGTATTTGGCTATATCCCATCAGGAAAAAAGAGCTTAACGACATGCTAGAAGAAGCGGGATTTTCAAATATCAGTTTCTATAAAAACTATCAGGAAGATAAAGCAGACGGAAAGCATTTACCGCTCATCGTTAAAGTAAGTAAATCAAAATAATAATTAATAAATACGCAGGAGGAAACTATATGAACATCGGAATGATTATTCACTCAGAAACAGGACATACAGAATATGTAGCAGAACGGTTACTCAAGGAATTAAAAGATAAGGGATATAACGTATCGTATATTAAACTCAAGACTGAAGCAAGTGCCCCAAAAGAACCAAAGAAGATTGTAGACAATCCATCTCTTAAAGAATTCGACACGATTATCTTCTGCTCACATGTAGAAGCATTCTCATTGGCCGGTGCAATGAAAGCATACCTAAAAGGCATTGAAGATATCAGCACAAAGAAAGTAATCTGCATGATTACTCAACAGTTTCCCTTCCCGTGGATGGGTGGCAACAATGCACTAAAGCAAATGAAAGCACTGATTGCGCAAAAAGGCGGCTCGGTTATCTCCACAGCAGATGTGAACTGGGGGAATGAACAAAAGCGTGAAGGCAAAGTGACCGATGCAATCGAAGCGATTACTGCGGTTGTATAAATATTTTGATATTTCATATTGCAAAGTGAATACATAAATGATATCATATATCTTAATACGGACTAAACAAGTCAAGTATGCCGACGACTGATAAAATATAACTTCTAGAGATGAAAGGAAATGGAAAATGAAAGATTTAAAAGGAACAAAAACAGAGAAAAATTTACAAGATGCATTCGCAGGAGAATCTCAAGCTCGCAACAAGTACACATACTTTGCATCCAAAGCAAAAAAAGAAGGCTATGTCGAGATTTCAAACTTATTTGCAGAGACAGCAGGCAACGAGAAAGAGCATGCTGAAATATGGTTCAAGCTACTCAACGGTGTGGGCACTACATCTGAAAACTTAGAGGCAGCAGCAGCAGGTGAGTACTTTGAATTTACTCAAATGTATCCAACAATGGCAAAAGAAGCAGCAGAAGAAGGATTCGACAAAATCGCATTTTTATTTTCCAGCGTTGCAGCAATAGAAAAAGAGCATAACGCACGCTATGTCGCATTGAAGGCAAATGTAGACAACGGAACAGTGTATAAAAAAGAAGAAAAAGTTGTATGGCAGTGCTCCAACTGTGGTTATATGCATGAAAGTACCGATGCAGTCAGTATGTGCCCTGTATGTACACATCCACAAGCATACTTCCAAAAATTCTACAAAGCATACTAAAAGTACATAATATATCACAAGACTCTGATTGATTGAATCGGGGTCTTTTTTAGTGCGATATTGCACTTTGATTATAAATCGTGATACGATATCAAAAGATAAAAATCACAACAATACAAGAGGTACTTATGAAAAAGATATTACTCATCGGAGATTCAATTCGCTTAAGCTATCAAGAAAGTGTGAAAAAAAAGCTTGAAGGCAAGGCAGAAGTATTTGGACCGGAAGAAAACTGTCGGTTTGCAAAATATACTCTTTGGAACGTCAAACCATATCTTGAAGGGAAGCCTGACATTGTACATTGGAACAATGGTATATGGGATGCATATCATGAGGATTCTTTTGGTGGGATATTTACACCACAAGATGAGTACCTTCACGATATAACAAGAGTTCTAATGTACTTGAAAACCACGGGTGCTACGATTATTTGGGCATCCACAACTGCGGTTACAGAGGAATGCAGCTTGCTTTACAACAATGAGATTGATGTACGAAATCAAGCAGTTGCGCAAATGATGAAAAGCCATGGAGTACGAGTCAATGACTTGAATGCAGTAGTTAAAAAAGATATCGATAACTTCACGGCGCCTGATGGGTTTCACTTGAGTGAAGCAGGCATCAGAGCATGTGCACAACAAGTTTCTGATGTACTGATGGAGTATTTAGATTGAGAGAGCAAAATTACGACATTAAAAACATAGCAGAACAATTTGCATTTGAAGGTACATTCATAGAAGCGCGTCCCTTTGGAAGCGGACATATCAATGATACTTTTGTAGCGCATTACAAAAAATCAGATGACATGATGCATCGGTATATTTTGCAGAGAATCAATCATGAGGTATTCAAAAAACCCGAAGAAATGATGCATAATATTGCACACATTACAAATCACCTAAAAAACAAAATTGTAGGCAATGGTGGCGATTCATATAGAGAAACATTGAATCTCATCTTTACTCGAGAAGGAAAGAATTTTCATAAATGCCCTCAGGAGAACTATTGGCGTGCATTTGTATTCATTGAAGGCGCAAAGACATATGAAGTTGTTGCCGATAAAAAGCACATGCATAGTGCAGGATGTGCTGTAGGACAATTTCATAGAATGCTTAAGGACTTTCATATACAAACCTTGCATGAAACCATCGAAGACTTTCACAATACACAAAAAAGATATGATGACTTTATCAGTGCTGTTGACGCAGATGATGTAGGTAGAGTAGCGCATGTGAAAGATGAAATTAACTTTGCAACAACACGCAGCACGGATGCAAGCATCATATCAAACAGTATTGAATCAGGAGACATTCCTATTTCTGTTGCACATAATGATACAAAATTCAACAACATTATGATCGACAACACCACCGGTGCAGGACTTTGCCTCATTGACCTTGACACCGTCATGCCGGGAAGTGTGTTGTTTGACTTTGGAGATGCGATACGATCAGGCACCAATACTGCACATGAGTGTGAAAAGGATCTTACTAAGGTGTCGTTTGATATCGGGTTGTTTGAGCAATTCACAAAAGGATTCTTTGAAAATGCACAAGGAACATTAAGCCCTGTTGAAATTGATCTTCTTGCATTTTCTGCAAGGCTGATAACATTGGAAACGGGTGTGCGATTTTTGACTGATTATATTCAAGGGGATATCTACTTCAAAATCAATTGCAACACACACAATCTTGATCGCGCAAGGGTGCAGTTTGAAATGGTTGCACAGATGGAAAAACAATCACAATCCATGCAAGAGATTGTCTGTAAGTATGCACGATAATATATAGACCATTAATAACCTTGTGCGTTTTACGATAAGAAGATGCAAAGGTATGATATTATGAAAGGTATCAATGTATCTAAGCTAAGAATTTAGCGAATTATGATTCACAAATTACGACAAAAGGTGATGTGATAATATCCAATGGAAACAGACAGATACAACATAATAAACGTATTGAAAAGCACATTTGAGAAGGATGACACTGTACATGCAATGTGGCTTGAAGGGGCAGATGCGCACGGATCTACAGATGAGTATTCCGATGTTGATATATGGTTTGATGTTGAAGATGGTTATGAAGTTGCATTTTACCAGAAATTAAAAGAAGCTCTATCATCTATTTCACCTATCGATTTTATATATAAGAAAAATCATTCTCATTCAAAGATCAGACAATATTTTATCCGCTTGAAAGATACATCAGAATTTCTTATATTGGATATATGCGTGCAATCGCACAGTAGAGAAATTGAGTTTATCAAAGAGAATACGGATGAGAAGGTCAAAGTGTTATTTGATAAAGCAGGAGTTATCAAATATACAAATCTAGACATCGATAAATTCGATAAGAATATCAAAATGCGAAAAAATGAAATCATTAAGACATTTAAATTTTTCTCCATATGGGTACATAAAGAAATAAAAAGAGACAATTTTTTGGAAGCGCTAGATTATTATCACCAATATATCCTCACACCATTGGTGGAGTACTTGAGAATGATTCATGAGCCCACAAAGAAAGATTTTGGATTAAAGCACATTAAGCGCGACTTGCCTACAGAGATTGTAGATAGGCTTGAGTACTTTCATAAAATAAGTTCCTTGGAAGATATTAAGAAGAAAACAGAGGAAGCATTACTATATATTAATAAAATTGTTGATGAAAAAACTGTGTGACCAACCAAGGTAACGAGGAGCAAAATGAAACATCGATTGATTCCTAC
This sequence comes from Clostridiales bacterium, assembly GCA_023139005.1. GTDB lineage: Bacteria > Bacillota > Clostridia > Christensenellales > UMGS416 > JAGLOK01. The sequence goes on from JAGLOK010000123.1 coordinate 7,293, forward strand.
ACAGCCGGAACGCTTTCATGGCATTGAAAGCCAGCGCCCCTATTTTGAAGGGTGGTACTTTAAGCTATCATCGAAGGAACTCACCATCGCATTCATATGCGGTATGTCATGCTCTAAAAAGGCCGAGGATGACCATAGCTTCATGCAAATCATCACAGGCAATCCACACAAGAGCTACTATGTCCCATTTGCATACGATGCATTTAAAGCAGATAAAGAAAAGTTTGAAGTGTATATCGGGGACAATTTCCTGTCGATGGATCGATTGGAGATGCATATTGATCATGAGGATATCAAGATTGATGTGGATCTAAGGTATTCTGAACATTTACCCATTGAAACAAATAGCTTATCTCCAGGTATTATGGGACCATTTTCATACATTCCAAATATGCAGTGCAATCATGGAGTGCTCAGCCTCAAGAATACTGTTGCAGGAAATATTATACTCAACGATACAACCTATGATATGAATCAAGCGATTGGATATATTGAAAAGGATCGGGGAGAAGCCTTTCCCAGCAGCTGGATATGGTTGCAGGGCAATGTAGCAAAAGAATCCACTGATGATGTTACATTCATGAGCTCTGTTGCAATTGTTCCATTTATGGGCGCTGCATTTAAGGGTTTGATCGCAGTCATATCTGTTGATGGTGTGCAGTATCGCTTTGCAACCTACAATGGTGCAAAGCCACAATCGATTGAAAAAACAGAGCACGGCGTACACATTGTGCTGAAAAAGGGGAAATACAAACTATATATCAATGCATATACAGATGGGTTTGAGAAACTGATAGCACCAACGCGAAGTGGCATGGATCGAGAAATCTATGAGAGCATCAGTGCTGAAATATCACTTAAGCTTACATGTAAAGATCATATCATATATCAAGGCGTTGTTACACAGTGCGGTATGGAAGTGTCAGATATTGAAAAACTGATGAAATAAACTAAATTATAAGAGGATACATGAAGAAAATAAAAATTGGATGTAATTGGTCAGGCACACTAAAGAGCTTAATAGACAGTGATGCTGTAGATATCGACTATATCAAAACCGGTGCATATGGCGATTTTCATGCACAGATTGATACAATGCTTTCCATGCATCCGGTACTTTTGCATGGTTTGGGGTATCGTGCAAATACTGGAACAAAAAACTTTGGCGATATTGATTTTGATTATGCCAATGAATTGATCAAAAAATGTAGTTCTCCACATTATTGTTTGCATTTTGGAATGTATAATAGAGATATTGATCTGGGTATGACAGAAGCTGACATGATTCAACATATGTCTAAGCAGACACAGATATTTAAAAGAAATATCAATGTACCACTCTTACTTGAGAATATGCCAGACTCCATCGTTGAGCGTAGGGTGTACGATCTGTATCCATTTGTAGAAGCAAAATGCATCAAGGAATTCATTGAGAATAATGATGTGTTATTTTTACTTGATCTAACACATGCAAGAATAGCTGCAAATTTTAGAGGTTGGGATATCAAAGAGTATATACTTGGTCTACCGATTGATAGACTAAAAGAAATTCATATTAATGGTTCTGGTATTGATGTAAATGGAAACATTGAAGACACACATCAATCGATGGTGCAGGAAGACTATGCGCTACTGGAGTGGGTACTGAAACGCATAAATCCTGACATTGTAACACTAGAGTATGTAGGGATAGAGGGTGAAACCGAAGATGTTATCGCACAGAATCTCGTCAGACAGCTAGATAGAATAAATCAAATTTGCAATCATTAAAAAAGCTTTCTACTTATCCTCCTCCAATGTATTGACAAATCCACGTCCTTTTCCAAAGACCATCTTGGACTCTGCAACATTCATGAAAGCAGAAGGATCGATCTTACAAACGATGGACTTTAACTTTGATAGCTGGGTGATGCCGATGACACAATAAAGTATATTTCGAGTTTGCCCTGTGTATCCTCCGGTACCGCTTAAGATGGTGCAGCCACGTTTTAACTTATGCGTAATGGCACGGGAAATATCGTCTCTATGATTGGATATGATAAAAACTGTCCGCTTATAGTTAATACCCTCGAGTACAAATTTCATAACAATTGCGGTGACATACATGGTAGCAAGCGTTTGCACTGCGATATCGATTCCGAAGAAATAGATTGATAATGCAACAACAATGACATTAAATGAGAAATTGAGTGTTGAGATAGAGTATGAAAAATATCGATTGATTATCTTTGATACTATGTCACTTCCACCACAGGAACTGTTGGCGCGAAACACCAATCCTAGCCCAAATCCATTGATTACACCACCGAGTAATATGGTAGTCATCATTTCTTGGGATTGGAATGTTACACCATCGGTAAAAAACAGGAAAAAGGAAAGCGCCCCCATTCCAAATGCACTCCAGAGAATGAACTTCTTGTTGATGAACATATAACCCAATATAAAAATGGGAATATTGACAATAAGTATGATGATAGAAGTATTGATATCAAATAGTAGATGAAAAAGAAGTGCAATGCCTGTGATACCACCGCTTAGAATGTTTTGTGGTAGAAATAGTCCATTAATTGCCACACTCATCATGAATGTACCGATGAGAACAAAAAGGATATGCTTTGAGAGCAATAATAATCTTTGTCTGTTTAACCCATCTTTTTTTGCCATAATCCACCTCCGAATAAGAGAAAGCCTGTTAATAAAAGAAATCGTTGTAAAACAATCCGCCAATTACATGAAGATATTAAATCATAGAAAATAGCAAGTCAAGTAAATACGTTGAAACAGTATATTGTTAATTAATGATGGTGTTTTACTTTATTATATAAAAAAAGATGCTAATAAATCAGCATCTTATGAGGGATTATTTGCAAGCAAAAAATGCAAATAAATTGTATGACTTATTGAGTTTGCTTGAGTTCCTCTACAATGATTCCTGAAGCGTCTAACAATGAAAAGAAGTATACTTTCAGCTCCTCAGCATCGATTGTCAGCAGCTCTGTGTATCCATCAGGGTCTTGTAAGATGGCACCGGTGGCAATGTTGAAAACGGTCTTTGATGTCATTTCACCATCAAAATAATATATATAGGTAAAATCATCTGATATATAATTGTATGCATAGACTTCTTGCTCTACATCATTTTGTGCGATACGTACAAAGCTTGTTTTATCCAATGCAAACATCTCAGTATATTCAACTTCTTCTTGAACAACGTTTCGGCTAAAGAAGCCGGATATCAAGTAGAAATCGATTTTAGCAAGCTTCTCCTCAATCGTTACACCTTCAGATTCTACAGATTCTTCAGTTGCCTGAGGTTTCTCGGTGGGCTGTGTTGCCTCTTGTGTTTCCTTTATTACATCAAACGTCTTTATATCTTCAGCTGCCAATTCAGGTGCGCTATCTACAGCACACCCTGAAAGAGCAAGTACAATTATTATCAAGAATATTGATAGTCTTTTCAATAGTTCCTCCGATTAAAAACCGATAATCCCCAACTATTGTTTATAGGCAGGGATTACGGATTTATGTTTAATTATAGATCTTCGATAATCTCTTGAGCGTCTACAACTTCCTCTTCGGTGGGAGGTTGATTGCCGGCTCTGACCCCAGGGAATATTTCCTTGATCTCTGCATGTGCTGCACGGATGATTTCAAGGTTATACTTATGCGTATCTTTGATTTGAGTTTTCAATGCATCCACTTCAGCTCCGTATGCTACGCGTTCCTCTTCTGTCATTGCTGCGATTTCTTCATCGGTTAGAGTCTCGAAGTATTGGCGCATAGTTTTGAGCTCTAGTTTGTAGCCGGCTACCAGTTCACGCTGTGTGCGAAGCTGTTCCTTTGTAGCGGTTCTGATTTGTGCTCTTTCAAGCATTCTTTCTTTGAACTCGGCTTTTATCTGAGCTCTCTCATCAGCACGCTCTTGCTTTGCTGCATCCCTTTCAGCCTTATCTGCATCTCGCTCTGCTTTACGTTCTTCTTGTGCTTCAACATTGCTATTTCCCTTTGCAAATGCAACTGGGGCAAGTGTGCCGACAATTAGCATTACGACCAGAAGTGCAATAAATATCTTTGTCATCTTTTTCATTAGGATTGTCCTCCTTGTATTTTTATTGTACTGACTATGGTGTAATAATACAAGAACAATGTATCTAAATGATGTGAAAATTGTGTGAAATTATGTGAAGATCTAGGTTACAAAAATATTTCATGGTATAATCAATCTATGCTATAAAAGGAGTATTATGATATATACCATATATGTCGTTGATGATGAAAAAGATTTACTTTTGCTAACTCAAAAGTATCTTGAAAAAGAAGGGTATAGCGTTTCTTCGTTTTCAGATGGCAAAAGTGCAATGGATGCAATCGGAGGAGATGTACATCTTTGGTTACTGGATATCATGCTGGGAGGCGACGTCAGTGGGTATGATCTCATTAAATCCATTAAAAAGCATAGCAATACTCCAGTGATATTTATGTCTGCTAGAGACCAAGAGCTTGACCGCATCATGGGGTTAGAATTGGGTAGTGATGATTACATAACAAAACCTTTTTCAATGCGCGAGATGGTATTGCGCGTAGGTAATGTCATAAAGCGGGTGTATACAGAAACAGCAAATGACACAATGCAATATGCAGAATATACAATTGATATTGCTAAGAGAAGTATAGAAATGGGTGGTGAGCCTATTCCACTGACGTCCAAAGAGATGGACATGGTTATCTTTTTTGTGAGTAATCTCGATCAGTCATTTACTAGGGATCAATTGCTCAACAAAATCTGGGGTGATGACTATTTTGGCTCAGATCGTGTAGTTGATGATCTCATCAAACGCATTAGAAAGAAGATGCCGAATTTTGGCATTGAAACAATATATGGATATGGATATAGGTTGAAGAAGTGAGAAGATTAAAACTATCATACCAAATCACCATCATATTTCTGGTTGCATTCATTATCACCAGTGTGTTGATTGGAATACTGATTACACGCAGGCTCGACAATGTTTATGAAGAAAATGTATATGATCGTCTGGAGACTTTCGGTAAGGCAATTCGCTTAGCACGTGATATTTCCACCTATGAAGTATCCGAAAGCATCGGATTTATCAGCTACAATAGCAAAGATAAATCGTTTCAGACCTCGGGAAACATCGCTCAATTTGCAGATGATGATGCAGTGAAGCTACTCATAGGAAAAGCAGTGGGCCAAACGTCGTATATCAAGCGATATGAAAATACAATCAATAACCAAATCATATATTACTCTATACTGAACTACCAAGGATTCTTCGGTATCCAAAACCATGATGTATTTGTCATACTAACGGATGAGTCCATCAAAGCGCAAATGGTTAGAACGACAACAAGGCAAGTTGTCATTGCATGCATCATTGCATTTGTATTGGGTTATCTAGTGGTAATTTTATGGATTACAAAGCTAGTTAATGACACCAAGAAGATATCCGGTAGCCTAAAAAATATGGGTGAAAACCACTATGAAACTCAAGTTGTAACACCACGCAAAGATGAAATCGGTGAGTTGGTTGCATCCATTGAGCACATGCGCAAGATGATCATAGACAATGAACAGAGCAAACAAGAAGTCATTCAAGGGGTTAGTCATGATTTGAAAACACCCATTGCGATCATTAGTTCATATATCGAAGCGCTTGAAGACGGCATGTGTACCAAGAAAGAAGCTGCCAGCATCATATCCATACAGTGCAGTCGCTTAGAAACAAAGGTAACACAACTGCTTAACTTAACCCGACTGGGCTACATTGATGTTAATGATAAAACAGTAGGAAGTACTGACATGAAAAAGATGGTAGAAGAGGTAGTACAGCTCTACAGCTATCAAACTGATGTGAAGGTTAATCAAAACCTTGCAAATGCGCAATTCTTTGGGGACAAGGAGTCGTGGATGATTGCGTTACAAAATATATTGGACAACGCAGTACGCTATGCAAAAACAAATATCACAATCACACTCAAAAAGAACATGCTTGCAATTTCTAATGATGGAAAACCTATCGAGAAAGATATACTTCCTACGATATTCAGTACATACAAAAAAGGTGCAGATG
>JAGLOK010000124.1 GCA_023139005.1 Clostridiales bacterium
AAGTACTCCACACTCCGCTACAATATAACGTCCTGGTTCTATACTAAAAGTGATTTCTTTTCCATATTCTGAAACAAAGTTTTCAATCACTTCATTAAGCTTGTCTCCTAAGGGTTTAAGGTCAAGTCGAGCTTGACCATCTTGCTTCATATAAGGGATGCCAAATCCACCGCCGAAGTCTACAAATTCAATATCATCAAATTGGAGTGCAAGGTTACACATAAGTTCTGCACTTGCGATATAAGCACTTTCTTCTAAGAACAAAGAACCGATATGTTGATTGATGCCGGTGAGTTTCATATTGTACTTTGCAAGTATATCTTTCACTTCATCGACACGATTGTCGTTGATGCCGAATTTTGTCTTCTTGCCGGCAGTGATAACCATCTCATGATGTCCGGCGCCAAATCCTGTGTTGAACCGAACTGCGACCCGTGCTCCGGGAAATGCATCACAAAACATTTCTAATTGAGACAAAGAGTCGATACTTACTGTAATGTCACGATCTACTGCGTATTTCATTTCTTCAATAGATACATTGTTGGATACATAAAATATTTCATTTGATTTAAACCCTGCTTGCTCCAAAACATATATCTCACCAGGGCTCATAGCGTCTGCACATAGTCCTTCTTCGTGAAGAATTTTTAGAAGGTGTAAGTTAGAGTTTGCTTTAATAGAATAAAAAGGTGCAAAGTTCTTGTATGGGACAAGATTTTTCATTTCTCTGCATCTTTGACGAAGAATATCCTCGTTATAAACATATAAAGGCGATCCAAATTCTTTGATTAACTCTTTTGGATTTGTGTTATTATAAAAGTTTACTGTAAGTGTATAGTATTTTTTCATTTTCATCTCCATGACTTCGTGATTATTTTATTATGTTATATCATTTAATACCATTAAGTTCAAGTTAGTATATAATTCATTGCAGTAATCATATCGCTTGCTATGAAATCACTCAGCATTTCCAATTCATAATTTGGTTGAATCAGATCGGGAATCATTATAGTATGCATTTTTGCACCTTTTGCAGCAACGATTCCAGCAGGAGAATCCTCGAGAACAACGCATTCTGAAGGAGGTGCTGAAAGCTTATTTGCAGCATGCAAAAATATATCCGGTGCAGGCTTTCCGTTTTCAACTTGATCTCCAAATACAAAGGCATCAAAATATTGTGTCAAATTTGTAGAGCCAAGCTTCTTCATTCCTTTTTCTTTAGTAGTTGATGTTGCAAGTGCAATCTTAATATTTGATTTTTTTGCTTTTTCCAATGATTCAATTACTGTATATTTAATTGGCATACTATTTTTTGCAATGTATTCAGAAAACATATCTTCTTTCATTTGATAGAAAGCTTCGAAATTTTTTCTAATATGTTTTGACAATATCCTTTTAGTTCCTATTGAATCAATACCAATTGTATCTAAAAAGATTTGTTCAGGTAAAGTTAATCCAAATCTCTTCGCACATTGAGTATATATATTGAGTATTAATCTTTCGGTATCAATAAGAAGACCATCAAGATCAGATATGATATAGTTGAATTTCATATATTTCCTCTGTTGTAATCAAAGATATTTGCTTAGTATTATTGCATTTTAAAAGTTAAATTCTATTTTAGTTCATTTTACATAATCTTTGAAAAGTTGCAAGTGATAAGGTATTAAAAAAAATATCCTTATGCTATAATATCATAGTATTTGTATAAACATTACACAATTTTCAAATCTATATATAAGAAAGGATTAATAATTTGATATCTAATAAGAAGTTTATGTTAAAACTTGTTAAAGCTCAGGGAGTTTCGGGTTATGAGGAAAATGTAGCGAAACTTGTAGAAAAACGCTTTAATAAAGTATTGGGCAATGCATGCATGGACAAGTTTTTCAATGTAACTACAAGAATGGGAAAAGGTAAGCCTGTTATTTACTGTAGTGCTCATATTGATGAAATCGGTCTCATGATTACTACAATAGAAGAAGATGGTTTTCTTGGTATTTGTTCAATAGGTGGCGTTGATCCACGTATATTGATGGCGCAAGAAGTTACAGTACATACGCAAAGCGGTCCTGTTTTTGGAGTTATCGGCGCAAAGCCTCCACACATTCTCAATCCTGAGGATGTAAAGAAAGCACCTAAGATGCATGATTTATTTATTGACTTAGGTTTTAGTGTGGACAAGGTGAAAGAAATGGTTTCAATAGGAAACATGGTTACTTTCAATGCGCCACCAATCAAACTATTGAATTCAAGGATTGCATCAAAATCAATGGATGACAGAATGGGTGTTGCGGTGATGCTTGAAGCTGCCAAGTTTTTAAAAAATAAAAAAATAAATGCTACTGTTGTTTTCTGTGCAAGCGTTCAAGAAGAAATCGGTGCAAAAGGAGCACTAGTCAGTGCATATGGTATAGATCCAGATATGGCAGTTGCCATAGATGTTACACATGCAAAGACACCCGATGCCAAGGACACAGAGGCGTACAATCTAGATGATGTATGTCTAGGCTTGAGTGCTTTTTGCGATAGGAATATGCTAGAGATATTCAAAGAAGCTGCCAAAAAACAAAAGATAAGCATTGATTTTTGTGTATCCGGAGGCAGAACAGGAACAGATGGCGACCAACTACAAATCGTACGCGAAGGTGTGCCTATAAGTGTTTTGGAGATACCACTAAAGTATATGCATACAACAGTTGAAACACTCTCATATAAAACTGTAAAAAAAGCAGGAAAGTTACTGGGTCAGTTTATACTTGAAGTAGGAGGTGCATCATGAAATACTTAAAAGAGCTTGTAAAGCTTCGTGGTGTCTCAGGAGATGAAAAAGAAGTAAGAAAATATATATTTGAGGAATGTAAGAAACTCTGTTCAGATGTAAGAATAGACAAACTCGGAAGCATTATAGCAATTAAAAAAGGCACGTCAATGCCAGAAAAACTTGTAATGTGTTGTGCACATATGGATGAGATCGGATTCATCATCACAGCAATTGAAAAGTCGGGTACCCTTAAGTTTACCTCCGTCGGTGGCATGGATCCTAGAGTTTTAGTTTCAAAAAGAGTGCTTGTGGGAGAAAAACGCTTACCGGGAGTTATCGGTATTAAAGCAATACATTTGCTATCAAGAGAGGAAATGCAAATTCCGCCAAAAATCGAACAATTATATATCGATATCGGTGCAGTAGACGATATTGATGCAAAGAAATATGTAGAAAAAGGGGACACTTGTATTTTTGCAGGTGAGATGATTCAATTTGGTGACAATCTAGTTAAATCACGCGCGCTAGATGATCGTGTGGGATGTGCGATATTGCTCAATACTCTAGAAAATAACTACCCTGTGACTGTTGCGGCAGTATTCTCAGTACAAGAAGAGGTGGGAACAAGAGGTGCACGTGTCACATCTTATGCATTAAATCCTGATTGTGCGTTTGTTTTGGAGGGCACTACGTGTGCTGATATGCATGGAGTTCCTGAACATCTGACAGTCACGCAAGTCGGAAAAGGTACAGCAATCTCAATAATGGATAGATCAGCCATACCCAATAGACCATTAAGAGAATTCATAACATCAACTGCAGATAAAAATAATATAAAATGGCAATATAGAGCACAAACTATAGGTGGTACAGATGCAGGTGCAATTCAACTTGCAAGAGAAGGGCTTCCGGTTGTGCAGATTGCTGCACCATGCAGATACATTCACTCACCTGTGAGTGTCGTAAGCAAAAATGATTTTAAAGCTGCAAAAGCATTGTTGAAAGCAGCACTCAATAATATGAAAGATTTTTTTAGTATTCAATATGATGGAGGACAAAATGACAATTAATAAAACATTGGAATCACTATGTACAGCATTTGGGCCAACAGGTCGCGAGACAGAAATCGCTGAAGTTATAAAAACACACATTGAAAAGTATGCGGATAGTATTACACAGGATGTAATGGGTAACTTGATTGCAGTCAAAAAAGGAAGCATTGGCAAGAAGAAGATAATGCTTGCAGCACATATGGATGAAATCGGCTTGATTGTAACGCATATAGATGATAATGGTTATCTAAGAGTTGCATCAGTTGGAGGAGTTAATCCACAGCGCTCAATGTTTCATAGAGTGAAGTTTGAAAATGGAATGACTGGTGTTTTGGGTCATGAAACGAAAGATTTTTCAATTGGCAAGATGAAGATAGATCACTTGTTTATTGATATTGGTGCAACCAATAAAGAAGAAGCCCAAAAGCTTGTACAAGTGGGGGATATTGCAAAGTTTTCTGCACCATTTGTTACAATGGGGGATAGGGTTTCATCCCCTGCATTGGATAATAGAGTAGGGTGTGTTGTACTTATCGATTTAATATCAAAGATTAAAGGCAATGAAGATGACATTTATTTTGTATTTACATCTCAAGAAGAAGTGGGATTACGTGGTGCAAAGACTGCGGCGTTTAGCATCATGCCGGATTTAGGTATTGCACTTGATGTTACTCCCGCTGGTGATACTCCAGAAAGTACGCGTTTGACAGTAGACGTAGGTAAAGGACCGGCGATTAAGATAAAGGATCGTTCGCTTATATGCAATCCGGTTGTCGTTCAGTTGCTACTAAAGGCAGCTGAGGAAGCGAAGGTTAAAGCACAGCGTGAAGTACTAGAGTATGGTGGCACAGATAGTGGCGCGATACAAACTACGGCACATGGCGTATTGTCCGGCGTAATATCAATACCATGTAGATATGTTCACTCACAGTCTGAAACAGTTGATGTGAACGATATAAAAGGTGCTGTAAAAATACTTGAAAAATTATTAGGCTCATAAATATTACTATTAGTTGAAGCAATATAATTGAATCACACAGTTAATCTAACAAAAAACAATGTCAGGGAGGAACGATTATGTATGATATTACAATTACAAGCAGTGATACGCATGAACTTAATGGTCATATATGGGAAATAAAGGATCCAAAGGCAGTTGTAGTAATTGTTCACGGCATGGCAGAACACTGCACACGCTATGATCGGTTTGCTAAAGTGCTTAACTCAAATGGATATGCAGCTATTGCAATTGATCTAAGAGGTCATGGTAGAACAGCAAAAGGCAATATAAATGGATATTTCGCTAAGAAAAACGGATGGAAAATTGTTCTTAACGATATCAAGCTTCTTATACAAAAGGCAAAACAAGAGTTTCCCAATGTTCCTGTTGTTTTGTTTGGACATTCAATGGGTTCGATTTTCGCAAGAGCTTCAATGATGAATTATGGCAATGAGTTTGATGCATGTATACTTTCAGGAGTAACAATAAGTAAAAAGGGATTACGCGATATTGCTCCTACTATGACCACAATATTTTCAATATTTGGAGAGAATAAACCCTCGAAAATGCTTGATTCAATGTCTTTTGGAGCATTTAACAATGCATTTAAACCAAGCAGGACTGACTTTGATTGGCTTTCTCGAGATGAAGAAGAAGTGGATAAATATGTAACTGATGAAATGTGCGGATTTGTTTGCACACCATCACTGTTTAAGGATGTTGCAAAGACTATATTATATTCATTGAAAAAGAAAAACATTCAGAAAATTCCTAAAGATATGAATATCTATATTATATCAGGTGAGAACGATCCTTGTGGTAGCGATGGATATGATGCTCAATACCTGTGTAATATCTACAAACAAGAAGACTTGAACGTTGAATGCAAGATATATGAAGAAGCACGACATGAATTACTAAACGAGAAAAACCGTGATGAAGTAACCAATGATATTTTGAGTTATTTAGAAAAAATAATTGAATAAAAAATATAAATACAAAAAAAACACTAGGATCATCATAATAACTATTGTAATTTCAATAGTTATTATTCTTGCTATTGTGTTTGATTATCCAAGTGGTATTCAGGATATTGTCTTTGGGCGAAATTTCCTTCCTAATGATTTTGGTATGACAGCTGCCTTAGATATTATATATATTGATGTCGGGCAAGGAGATTGCGCAGTTGTCGGATCTATGGGAAGCTATGTAATGATTGATTCTGGTGAAAATGATCAAGGAATGAAAATATTACGAATACTTGATATTCTAGAAATAAAGAAACTTGATGCAATATTACTGACGCACCCGCATTCTGATCATATAGGTGGTGCTGATGATGTTATAGAGGGAATCAAGGTAGATAAAGTGTACATGTCAAACCTCGTTCATGACACCAGAACATTTGAAGATGTCTTGGATGCGATTGCATCTAGAAAATTGAAGATTCATATTCCTGAAGTAGGAGAGGCACTTAAATTAAATGGTTTTGAAATCCTATTCTTACATCCTGAAGAGGACAGTGATTTTGAAGAAATCAATGATTATAGCATTGTATGTATAGTAAGTAATGATTTTGGAAGTGCGATGTTTACAGGAGATGCAGAAGAGGATGCAGAAGATGAAATAATGAAAACAGTATATGATTTGGATGTAGATATACTTAAACTTGGACATCATGGATCAAAGTCATCTACAAGCAAGAGCTTTCTAAAAGTCGTAACTCCAGAGTATGCAGTTGCTTCTTGCGGGGATAAGAATGATTTTGGTCATCCTCATAAATCTACAATAAAGA
>JAGLOK010000125.1 GCA_023139005.1 Clostridiales bacterium
ATTATAACAGCAGAGAATAAAAAAGGATATAACCGATAAGTTATACCCTTTGTGTTGAATTTTGCACTTTATTACTTATATTGCTTCATCTTCATGAAGTGAATGATAGTCGGGTATTTCATGTATTTTGTATCGTTTATTCTTAGCATATTGCGAATGCAGATTATCCAAGAAACGGCCATTATTAAAGCCATTACACCAGCAATTATGATTAAGAATATTTCCCCTAATGTCATTAGTAAGATTGGTACTGCGCCTGCAACTGTCATTATTGTAACAAGTACTAATAACAATAAAAGAAGGTTCAGCTGATAATTAATCGCTTTCTTTGCTTCTCGTTCTAAATCATATGATGCTCTGTTGTTCCAAATCAAGACCAGTATTGGAAATAATAAAAACAAAAACATATTTGACAATTGAATGAAGAACAGCATAGTTTTATCAAGTCGTTCGTTTGTAGTAGCACCATTAAAGTCAAAGTCTAGTGCGATAGATATAAGTTTTAATGTCTCTCCACGAGGTTCTGCTTCGCCTTGTTCAATTCGTTGTATTGTTCTACTGCTGACGCCTGATACATCAGCTAAGTCTTCTTGTGTCATGCCTTGTGATGTTCGTAGTTCTAGGATTTTCTTGCCTAAGATTGGTTGTTTCATAATTTCACCTTTGTAATTTAATATGAGCTCTTAAATCGATAGCATTATACTAGCATGACATACATATCAACACTACGACATTAACACGACACTTAAATATTAGTCAATAATCTTATCATTTACGAACAGTATTTATATCGCCAACTGGTAACCAGTCATCCATGTTTCCATAGTTGCTTTTATCAATGGCAATAGGGGTGATAGCTTCTACATTACAAATTTCGATAAGTACAATATATCTTTTACCTGCCCATCTTTTGAATTGCTTATCAGTTAGTAGTAGTTTGTCTTGATAAGATGATACAAAGGCAATCGATTCATCAGACATCATTTTGTTGGTGTTAATTACGCTTGATACTTTGCATTTAGCCAAAGCATTTCCTTCTGCATTGTTATGGATGAAATACAATACATCATCAGCGAAAACTCTGCCATGAGGTAGCTTTCTTCCTGATGCACCGCGGATGATCATGGTTTTTGTACCATCTATAAGCTTTTCAATTTCTTTTGATTTAACATCAATATATACAACGTGATCCATGGCTTCACCTTAAATAACATAAAGCCCCGATTACTCGGAGTTTTATTGATTTTATGCCTATTTTTTGACTACAGGTATCCACACTTCACTATGATAGTCTTCTGCATTTGGGTTACCTTCATAATATAGCTCAAAGTCCGGTGTACCTGCATGAGCATAGGTGCTACTGGGCAGGAACTCTTGAAAAATACGAGTCCATACAACCTTTATTGCATTTGGCATAGGACCAATTGAACTAAACACAGCCCAAGTAGAACTTGGTATAATCAATGTGTGCATTTCTTCGGTGTCATCTGTTTGTGATTCAATGCCAATCATATAGTTGAAGGTATCATCATTATTTTTATTTTTGTAAAAGCAAATACCTAGTAGGGGGTTGCTACTTGCTGTCATAAGCTTTTCAAGCGTTCCATCTTCTCTACATGTTCCCCAGAACTTTGGTATGTCCTCACTCTGTGGTGTTGTTGCTAAAACTTTCCCAATTGCTGTGAATGCTTCTTTTTCAACGATTTTATAATTCATTTCGATATCTCCTTTGATTGATAACAAAAAGGACAATTTAGGATAGGATTTAAGAATAGTATTTTGATTGCGAGCATTAGTAGGCGTAATTCCATGCATGCGTTTAAACGCTACACGAAATGCATCCGACGAATCATAGTCATACTTAATTGCAATATCAATTATCTTCATAGCCGTTGTTTGCAGATCAAATGCTGCAAGGGTTAATCGTCTGCGCCTGATGTATTCTGAGAGTGATATATCAATGATATTTGCAAATACTCTTTGGAATAATCCTGTAGGGCAGCAAGCCAGGAGACCAATTTGTTTGTAGTCAATCTTGCCATCTAGGTTTTGCTCGATGTAGTCTATGATGCTATTCATTCTTCTTAACCAGTCCATGTTATCCTCCGTTTCATAGACATCATATGATAATATGAGCATGCATTCCCGATAGTTTACGCTCAGAAAATGTCGTCATCAATTCTATTTGTGTTCATGCCGATGATGCACGTCCGGTGTATGATCGTGCTTGTGCTCAATATTTTGATGCGTATGCTCATGGCTATGTTCACCTAGCACATCATCTGGATGTGTATGGTCATGGTGATGATCATCATGACTGTGCTTGTGTTCATGATTTTCCTCTAGATGAATATGTGTATGTCTATGTTTTTCAGAGATCAAGAAATATGTACCAATCAACATTATTGCCAATGCAATAATAAAGGATAATGTAATGCTTTCCTTAAGGAATACCCATGAAATAAGCACACCGATAAATGGTGCTGCTGCATAGTATGCGCTGGTTCTTGCAGCCCCAAGGTCTCTTTGTGCTTTGATATAGAAAAATATGCTTAATCCAAAAGCAACAAAACCAAGTAGTAATGCAAGTATTATATACAAGAGGTTGTTACTTAGCTGACCCAACAACAACACGACGATAAGCGCGCCGAATCCTGAGCCGAATCCTTTTACAACAACAATTTGCAGTGGATCTTTGAGTGACAGCATACGGGTACAGTTATTTTCAAAGCCCCAACATACACATGCAAGGATTACAAATACAGAACCTAATGAAAATGATAAGCTACCAAAATCTTTTATCGATAAGATTACACTTGCAAGAGTAATTAGTGCAATAGCTACCCACATACGATTGCCAACTGCTTCCTTAAATAAAAACAGAGCAATTAGAGACGTTGTAACTATCTCGAAATTGTTTAGCAATGAAGCATTTGCGGAGGTAGATAGCGATATTCCAAGCATTAGAAAGATCGGTGCAAGTATATCCAAGAGGATCATTGCTATGATATACGGCATTTCTTTTCTTGTCATCTTGGCTTCAATGCGCTCTTTTCTTGCAACGATTCGAGCCCCATTGACAATCAACATTCCCATTCCTGCACCAAGGTATAAAAGTGCCGCCATGAAAGTGGGGGAGATGTGCTCTAGCAATAGCTTTGATACCGGTGCACTGATTCCATAAAGGATCGCTGCAAGTATTGCAATGAGTATTGGTTTGAATTTTACATTCTTTATATTTATCAAAACGTTAAGAAACCTCGATTAGATTACTAATATGATTCATCTTGTTATTACTATACTTCAAGAGATGAAGCAACACAATACATACTTTAATATCATAGTAAATAATAACAAGTTATGTTAAAATTAAAGCATAATTTAAGCAAGAATACATTTTTAAAATAGCAATTGATCAAATAGAGAATGAATATGAATAAAGTAAATAGTAAAGATTGGATATACATTGACAACACAGCAAACCTGTGTGATATTCTAGATCCATTTTCATCTGTGAAAGTACTTGCAATCGATACAGAAACAACAGGATTAAATCCACATACAAATGAATTGCGGCTGATTCAAATGGCGGCTGAAGGGTTACAAACGGTAGTATTGGATTGCTTTAAGATATTCCCTGATGCTATAGATCAATTAAGAAAAGTATTTGATTCTCCATCTGTGAAAGTATTTCAAAATGCGAAGTTTGATCTACAGTTTCTAATGTCAGCAGGCATATCTGTAAAAGGTCCAATTTTTGATACAATGCTTGCAGCACAACTCCTTAGGACATCAGGTGGTCCGAGAAGAGCAGGGCTTGGGGTTTTGGCAGAACACTATTTAGGTCAAAACTTACCTAAAGAAGAACAAGTCAGTGACTTTTCCGGGGAATTGCGAGAGAGCCAATTAGAATACGCTGCAAGAGATGCGTCGATATTGCTTCTGTTGCGCAATACAATGATTCATAATCTAACACAAAATGAGTTGATTGAAGTAGCACGAATTGAATTTGCATGCAGTTATGCAATAGCAGATGTTGAGCACAATGGGATCTATCTGGATATCAAGAAATGGGAAGCTTTAACCAAGAAGACAGAAGCAGTGAAACAAGAAGCATTAGAGGAATTATACCCCTATATTGGTTATCCGATAGTTCAGCTTGGCTTTTTAGGGGAAAGTGTTTCTCAAGGATTCAACTTAGATAGCAGCAAACAAGTACTGCAAATGCTCAATAATAATGATGTTAATGTTGAAAGTACATCAAAGCATGCACTATCACGACATAGTGATAATCCAATTGTGCAATCTCTACAAAAGTACAGACATGCAAAGAAAGCATTGTCTAGCTTCTTATATTCTATGCCAAAGCAGATTAACAAAAAAACTGGAAGACTTCACCCGCGCTATGGACAGATGGGTGCTGGAAGTGGAAGGATGAGTTGTGGTGGTCCAAATATACAACAAATTCCCAGAGGTAAGGATTTTCGTGGATGTTTTGTTGCACCCAAAGGTAGGAAAATAATCATTGCAGACTATTCCCAAATAGAACTTCGGGTGATTGCTGAAATATCTAGTGACAATAGGATGATAACTGCATATAAAAATGGAGAGGATTTGCATACACTGACAGCGTCACTCGTTGCAGGCAAAGATATGAAAGATATCACAAAAAAGGAAAGGCAGGCTGCAAAAGCTGTAAACTTTGGACTCGTATACGGCATGGGAGCAGAGGGCTTGAAGGACTATTCATGTGAGACATACGGTGTTGATATGACCATCGATGAGGCCCATTTATTCAAGAAGCGTTTTTTTGAAGGATATCGAGGAGTTGAAACATGGCATAAGATGATACGACAAAACTCGCCGTCAGTTTCGCGCACATTAGCAGGGCGAAAGCACTTGTATGGACAGAACTCTAGTTTATCCGGTAGGTACAACACTCCGGTTCAAGGCTCCGCTGCAGATATCATAAAGAACGCATTGGGTATGCTTCATCTGAAGCTCAAAGGTACAAATACGCATATCATCGCAGTCGTTCATGATGAAATAGTATTGGAATGCGATGCACTTCAAGCAGAGAATACACTTGAAATGCTAACAACAATCATGGAGGATGCAGGTAATCAGTATACAAAAGAGGTACCCATTACAGCAGAAGGGAATATCACAGATAGTTGGGCTGAAAAATAAACAAATCAGTGTAGAATTTAATAAAAGTGATTATAATAGGTAAGCATGGACAAAAACATTAAAGACAAATTCAAAAAAATATTAAGCAATAAAGCATTCCTTTCTTTTGTGTATCTATTGATAGCAGCAGGTATAGTCTTTCTAATCGTTGTTCTGTCCATATCAGCAAAAGAAAAGATAGAAAAAAACACACAGCAAATACTACAGGCAAATGCAACTAGCACAGATGCTATAGTGGCACCCAAAAGCACACCGAAAACCAAAAACGATTCAAGTATAAATAGAGTTCAATATAAGACATTAGACAATCTGGCTCCATACTATGAAATCAATGATCAGTTAGTAGGATGGATAAAAATTGATAACACAATAATCAATGATCAGTTAGTAGGATGGATAAAAATTGATAACACAATAATCAATTATCCAGTAGTTTCAAGTGGAGATAATGAGTTCTATCTAACAAATAATTTTGAAAAAGAAGAAGCAGAAGAAGGTGCGATATTCCTAGACTTTCGGTGTAATATATATGACCTAAGAGCTACCCGAAATATAATATTATACGGACATCGTATGAAAGATGGTAGTATGTTCAAGGGTTTAATAAAGTATTCTGATTCACGTTTTTTTCTAGATAATCCGATTATCCAATTCGATTTACTCAACAAAAAGCATAATTGGGAAATCTTCACTGTGTTCAAAACAGATGTTGATTTCTACTATATCGACACCTATTTTCCAACAGATAAAAAGTGGGCTCAATTCATCAATACTTGCTATATGAAGTCTATGCATTCAAAGTATATTGAGTTGGATGAGACGGATATAGTACTAACTCTTTCAACCTGTACTGCAAAACCGAATGAACGCTTTGTAGTTATGGCGAAACTTATTGACTAAATAATCCGATATATAATGTAGAATGTTTTGTTGCACTATTTGCATGCAAGTAGTACTATTTTATAGGTATGCAATAAATACTAACAAATCAAAAGATAGGAGAGCGCTATGAAGTATAAGAAAAAGAAATATGATGTTGCAATAATTGGTGGAGGCATTAGCGGAATCATGGCTGCTCTACGACTGAATGAAAAGCAACCGGGTGCAAGTATTATTCTAATTGAAAAAGGCGCATCCTTAGACAAACGCAAATGTCCCATGATTATCAATAAAACAGGAGTCTGCTCGGATTGCAATAGCTGTGCGATTATGGAAGGCGTGGCTGGAGCCGGAGCATTTAGCGATGGCAAATATGTTATTTCCACAGAATATGGTGGATGGTTACCGGACTTTTTATCACATAAAATGGTGATAGACTATATTGAACAAGCAGATGCAATACTCGTTGAAAATGGCGCAACTACAGAAAGATATGATCCGGATAATGAATTGAAGAAACTGTGTTTAAAACACGATCTGCATATGCAACAAGCGCAACTTAAGCATTTGGGTACAGACTCAAATTTTGATACTATGTGCAAGTTAGTCGATAAAATAGATAATAAAATTGAGATTATCACGCGTACAGAGGTTGTGGATGTAGATAAAGACACACATACCCTCTCGATGGATGATGGAGAGCAAATCACAGCAGATGCGATTATCTTTGCAATCGGAAGAGCTGGAAGCAGAAGTTTTGCAGATTGGTGTCGCAAAAATGATATTGGTTTGAGCAACAATCAAGTAGATATCGGTGTGCGTGTAGAGCTACCATCGAGTATATGGGAACACTTTTCAAAAAAGATATATGAGCCAAAGATTTGGTATAGAAGCAATCAATACGGAGACACAACACGTATGTTTTGTTTCAATGAACGTGGCAATGTTGTTATGGAGAACACAGATGGGGTAATGACTGTCAATGGGCATTCGTACAGAGGAGAAGAAAGAAAAACGCAAAATTCAAACTTTGCGCTATTAAGTACAATAAGGTTTACACAGCCCTTTAAGAATCCAATAGAGTACGCACGATATGTTGCATCTCTTGCAAACCTCATCAGTGGGGGAAGCATACTGGTACAAAGATTAGGTGACTTGGAGCTTGGACGCAGAACCAATGAAAAAAGACTTAAGCAATCCACAACACGGCCAACACTGGATGTTGTACCTGGAGATCTTAGCCTTTGTATGCCAAAGCGTCAGTTGGATAATATCTTAGAGACCATACATGCACTCGATATCATTGCACAAGGAACAGCCAACCACGATACACTACTTTATGGTGTTGAATGTAAGTATTATTCTTCGCGTCCAGATGCAAACGATTTTGAGCTTGCAGGGACCAAGGGCATTTATGCAATCGGGGATGGTGCCGGCTTTACAAGGTCATTGTCCCATGCAGCAGCACATGGATTGTATATAGCCGATAAGATAGTAAACAGCTAATAATACCTTCGCTTAGTACATAGTATATGAATCATTACAACATTTTGGTGAAATACTAATATTATTGTAGTGACTTATTGTAGACATAACAATATTATGAGAACAATAAAGATTAACAAGGATCAAGGAGATATTATGTCAACAAGCAAGGAAATTGTAAAAAAAGCACTCGAGTTTGATAATCCGGAGCGCGCACCGAGGACAATGTGGGCATTGCCTTGGGCAGTAAATCACTATCCAGATGAGGTTGCTACACTGAGAGAAAAGTATCCGAGTGACTTTCGCGGTGTACCTGGTTTTGCAAATGAAACGCCAAAAACTATGGGGAATCCCTATATCAATGGCGAGTATATCGATGAATGGGGATGTAAGTTCATCAATATCCAAGAGGGAATCATAGGCGAAGCAAAAGAACCACTCATCGCGCCTGATGATGAGGATTGGAATGATACAAGCAAAATACACATTCCAAGAGAATGGTTGACTATAGATGTTGATCAAGTCAATGCATTTTGCAAGGAAAACGATGAGAAGTTTCTCAATGCAGGCTGTTGCCCCAATCCTTTTGAGCGGATGCAGTTTATCAGAGGTACAGAAAATCTATATATTGACCTAATGCTACGACCTGCAAACATGCTCTCGTTTTTGCAAGAGTTGCATGCATTCTATTGTGAGCAGGTGGAGATGTGGTGTAAGACCGATATCGACTATATCATGTTCATGGATGACTGGGGTGCGCAGAAAAATCTACTGATCAATCCCAAAACATGGGTAGAGCTGTTCAAGCCGATGTACAAGGACTATATCGATATCGCACATAGATACGGCAAAAAGGCGTTCATGCACTCAGATGGAAACATATTAGAAATATATCCACACCTAGTGGAGCTTGGATTGGATGCACTCAACTCACAGTTGTTCTGCATGGGTGTTGAAAACTTAGCACAGTTCAAAGGGAAGATTACTTTCTGGGGAGAAATAGACAGACAGCACATCTTAGTGACAGGTACAGAGCAGGATGTTGTCGATGCAGTCCATCTGGTCAAAGACAATCTATGGCACAATGGCGGTTGTATCGCACAGTGCGAGTTTGGTCCTGGTGCAAAGCCGGAGCTTGTCAACAAAGTCTTTGAAACATGGAATAAAATATTCTAGAAGAGATTAAAAACATACAACAAAAAATGCACCCACTAAATATCAGAGGGTGCATTCTGGTATCTTGACTTTATGCAGGATGGACATTATAGATTAAAGAATCAAAAATTATTGTAGCAGCAGCGATAATTTCTGAATGTTCTGTAATGCCTGCCAATAGGATCTCAATCTCGTGCAAGTCTCTAATAATTGCTTGTTGACCAATGTATTTTTCAACACAATCTTTTAAGATTGTGGGCTTGTATGTGATATATCCTGTAAGAATAATAGTCTCGATATGCAACAAGTTGACGACATTAACTAACCCTGCTGCGATATATCTTGCTTCCTTATCAATAAGATCTATGCAGAAAGTGTTTCCTTCATTTGCACAATCAACAATTCTATTCCATGAGTCAAGTGAGGTGTCAATTAACGCAGCTTCTTTTAGTATCGCAGGTATCGACGCGTAGACTTCGAGACAGCCATAATTACCACAATTGCACCGACTTCCTTCAAAATTGATAGATGTGTGACCGATTTCACTACCAAATCCATGAAATCCTCTATATAGCTTATTATCGATGATAATACCGGAACCAACACCTGCATCGACTACGAGTAGGATGAAGTCTGCATATTCTCTTCCTGCACCATAGTTTTTTTCAGCCAATGCCAATGCAGAAGAATTATTGTGTAGTATGATTTCAAACGAATATGTTTTCTTAAATTCAGAGACAATTGCAACATTGTTCCATAATTCAAAATTTGGAGGATTCATTATGATCCCATGAATTGCATCCAAAGGTCCAGGAGTGCTTATTCCCATTCCCAGTATTTTATCCTGCTCGATTTTAGTTTGGGTGCAAAGAGTATTAATCTTATTGCTTATAGTACCTATTGCATCATGAATCGATTTTACCTTTGATATATCTATATCAGTAGCACTAAGAATCTCTCCTTTGATATTCACAATGCCAATGGAGCAATGATCTCTTGCGATGTTTAACCCGATTGCATAGTGAGATTCAGGATTGATGTCCAACAATACTGGCTTTCTGCCTGTTGAAGTTTCCTGTGTGCCCTTGACAACCACGATACCTTCAGTGATGAGTTCATCAACAATAATTGAAACAGCAGCGCGTGTTAATCCAGTTTTGCGTGCAACATCAGCTCTTGATACAGCTTGTCTTTGAATGATGCTCAATATCAATTTTCTATTGTACTGCTTTGTATAGGATGAATTTCTTGTTTTTGTTTTCATAAGTACTCTTTCATTCGGTGTGCTTTATATATCAAAGTATTCTTTTTCGATCATCGCACACAGCGCATGGTACATCATCA